>JAZKCB010000195.1:0-22105 GCA_040388335.1 Pseudomonadota bacterium
TCATTGCCTGGCTACTCGGTGTACCACTCAGCGTTGTCCTCATTCTGATGTTGCTTGGCGTCTTCTGACACCAGCTAACTCATCCGGTTATTCAAGCGGGCGCACCGGACGCCCTGTTTTCTTGCGATGCTCTCTCCAGGGCCATCAGCACCTGACGCAACCCGTCAAGTGCTGATTTTTTTTGTGCTGGCAAATCGGTCGCTGCTTCCATCTGCGCCCGCACAATCGCGCCGTCAACGGCCAGTGCCGCTGCACTTGCCAGCGATGAATCCTCAATCGGCAGCAAGCCTTCAATCACGCGCAGCATGTCGTTCTTGTGAGCCTGCGCAATGGCCATCATGTCAGGCTGGCTGTTACCCATTTCGGCAACGATGTTGATGAAGGTGCAACCCCTGAACACCGGGCTCCCAAACCACTCCTGCATGGTTTTGACCAGTGGCAGCAGGCCACCGCCCGATGTAGCGCCGTGGCGCCCGAGTGCATCGACGAACCAGGCCATCCAGCGCTCGTGGCGGTAGTTCAAAAACGCCTTGACCAGTTCATCCTTGCTGGGAAAGTGGCGATAAAAGGTGAGCTTGGCCACGCCTGATTCGGCAATGATGCGGTCGATACCAGTGGCGCGAATGCCGTCCCGGTAAAAGAGGTCGTGTGCCGTGACCAGGATGCGGTCACGTGCGGGCAGCGTGCTGTCGTTCATGTCTGCATTGTAGACAGGTCTGTCTACATGTGCCAGAATTGCATAAAGTAGACAGGTTTGTCTAC
This sequence comes from Pseudomonadota bacterium, assembly GCA_040388335.1. GTDB lineage: Bacteria > Pseudomonadota > Gammaproteobacteria > Burkholderiales > Burkholderiaceae_C > Polaromonas. Next base: position 763 of record JAZKCB010000195.1, read on the forward strand.
CAACGCCAAAACCTCGTCCCAACCCCTCTGGAAACACCATGGAAATCCGCCCGCCGCTCCCGCCCTTTACCCTTGAGACCGCAAAGCAAAAAGCCCGCGCCGCAGAAGACGGCTGGAACACGCGTGAACCGCAGCGTGTCTCCATGGCCTATACGCCCGGCAGCCGCTGGCGCAACCGGGCTGAGTTTGTCACCGGCCGTGAAGAGATAGCCGGCCTGCTGGCCCGCAAATGGGTGCGCGAGCTGGACTACCGCCTGATCAAGGAGGTCTGGGCCTTCAGCAGCCACCGCATCGCCGTGCGCTTTGCCTATGAGTGGCATGACGACGCCGGCAACTGGTTTCGCTCCTACGGTAACGAGAACTGGGAGTTCGATGAAAACGGCCTGATGGACGTGCGCCACGCCAGCATCAACGACCTGCCGATCAAGGACGCAGACCGCAAGTTTCACTGGCCGCTGGGACGCAGGCCTGATGACCACCCGGGCCTGAGCGACCTTGGTTTGTAGCCGCTCTTTCTGCGGGCACGAGGGCCTGTCATCCTATAAATCGCCCCAGCCCTTCGGGTGGCTCCCGGAAAAGACTGCACTCGTTGTTGCGAAGCCTCGCCGGGGATTACCCCGGCTTCGTTTCGCGCCTAGATTGCAATCCTTTCCGGAGGCCACGCGAAGGCGATTTATAGGATGGCAGGCCCTACAATCTTGCCTCCCCCAGCAGTAAAGAGATTTTCATTTGACCGATTCAGACATCGCCGCCGACGACACGCCCATTCAGGAAGCCAGGCTGTGGACAGGCGATGGCTGGACGGCCAAGGTGCTCAAGAACGAAGACGACGACGGCTGGGCAGTGGCCATGATCAAGGACGGCGAACCGGAACCCGCCCTGGTCGGCCCGTGGACCATGGGGCGCGACAAAAAGAACCCCAAGCCGCTGGACGGCAATGCCTTCAGCACACTGGTCAAGACCGCATCGGAGTTTGTGCGCCGGCATGAGCAGCAACTGCATGCCACGCTGCACCAGAGCCTGGAAGTCACGGCCAATGCTGCGCGTGTGACTGTGCTGCTGGATATCGTGCCCGATGAAGACAATCCGCATGCGCTGCTGACGGCGCAGAACGAGGGCGGTGAGCAACTCGCGCAGGTGCGGGTGGCACCATCCTTCAAACTGAATCGTGCGAGCGCCACGGCCTGGGCCGAAGGCGGTTTTGCCAAGCCTGCTGACCGCAGCTAAATCTTGACGGTGATTGGTTCAGCCGCCGCATGCGGCATCGACTTCGGCACGTCCAATTCGACTGCTGGCTGGCACCGCTCCGGTCAAACGGCGGGTACGTCCCTGTTGCTGCCGCTTGAAGACGGCAAACCGACGTTGCCCTCGGTGGTGTTTTTTCATGCAGACCCTGAAGACGGCCAGGACCATGTCAGTTATGGCCGCGCAGGCCTGGCTGACTATCTGGCCGGCCACGAAGGCCGACTGATGCGTTCGCTCAAAAGCCTGCTCGGTACCTCCATGATGGATGAGCACACCGAGGTCGCCGGCCGTGCGCTGCCGTTTCGTGATCTGCTGGCGCAGTTCATTGGCGAGCTCAAGCGCCGCGCCGAGCAATCTGCAGGCCAACCGTTTACCCGCGCGGTGCTGGGCCGCCCCGTGTTTTTTGTCGACGATGACGCCAGGGCTGACAAACGCGCTGAAGACACACTCGCAGACATCGCGCGTTCGGTGGGCCTGAAAGATATCGCCTTCCAGTACGAGCCGATTGCTGCGGCCTTTGACTATGAGTCACAGATCGCGCGGGGCGCACGCGAAGAGCTGGTGCTGGTGGTGGATATTGGGGGCGGTACGTCTGACTTTGCCCTTGTGCGCCTGGGGCCGGGGCTGGCCCACAAGGCGGAGCGGCGTAATGACATCCTCGCCAGTGGCGGTGTGCACATTGGCGGCACCGACTTTGACAAATACCTGAGCCTGGCGAGCGTCATGCCTACGCTGGGCCTGGGCAGCCAGCTGAAGGGCGGGCTGGAGATTCCGTCGGCGCTGTTCTTCAACCTCGCGACCTGGCACACCATCAACCTGGCCTATACCAAAAAGGCGTGGGCGCAGATCACCGAACTGCACCGCAGCGCGCTTGAAAAAGACAAACTCGAACGCCTGCAAAACCTGGTGCGCGAGCGCGCAGGCCACTGGCTGGCCATGCAGGTTGAAGCGGCCAAGATCACGCTGTCGGATACGGCTGAAGCGATGATGGATCTTGGGCGCATTGCACCCGGTGAGGTGTTGTGCCTGCACAGGCCCGACTTTGATGCGGCGATTGGCGAGCTCGTGTCAAAGGTCGAAGCCACGGTGACCACGCTGCTGCGCGATGCGGGCATCAAGGCGGCTCAGGTCGACACGGTGTTTTTTACGGGTGGCTCAAGCGGCGTGCCACTGCTGCGTGAGCGCATCGCCGCCTTGCTGCCGGGCGCACGGGCCATTGAAGGCGACCGCTTTGGCAGCATTGGCGCGGGGCTTGCGCTCGATGCCGCGCGCAAGTTCGCTTAAACCGGCCCCTGTTTAGAGCGCAGTAGCGCTGCGCTTGCCGGACTTGACCAGCCAGGCTTCCAGCGCTTCAGAGCCGCCAATCTTCTCGCCCCCCACAAACACCTGCGGCGCCGTGCCCGCACCAGCCACTGCCTGCAGTGTGCGTGAGGTGATGCCGTGGCCCAGCTCCACCTCTTCGTAGTGCATGCCTGCCTCCTTCAGCATCGACTTGGCCCTGGCACAGAAAGGGCAGCCCGCCTTGGTGAAGATGGTCGCGGGCAGGGGGGCCTTGACCCTGGGCGCGACGTACTGCAGCATGGTGTCTGCATCCGACACCTCAAACGGGTCGCCGTCGCGCTCGGGCTCGATGAACATCTTTTGCACAACGCCGTCTTTCACCAGCATCGAATAGCGCCACGAGCGTTTGCCAAAGCCCAAGGCGCTTTTGTCGACCAGCATGCCCATGCCTTCAGAGAACTTGCCGTTGCCGTCAGGGATCAGCGTCAGGTTTTCGGCCTCCTGCGCCTTGCCCCATTCGTTCATCACAAAGGCGTCGTTGACCGACATGCAGATCACGTCGTCCACGCCGTTGGCCTTGAACGTGCCGGCCAGCTCGTTGAAGCGGGGCAGGTGGGTGGTGGAGCAGGTGGGCGTGTAGGCGCCCGGCAGCGAAAAGACCACCACGGTCTTGCCGTCAAACAGCTCGGACGTGGTGACATCCACCCATTGGTCATCCTTGCGGGTTTTGAATGTGACGTCAGGGACGTGTTGGCCTTCTTTGTTGGGGAGCATGGGAATCCTTCTGGGTGTTGGTGTGAGCGGTTGGGGAGCAGGCAAGGCAGGCTGGGCCTGAAATTGCCCGTGCAGATCACCTTGCAGTTAAAGATTGTCCGGTTGTCAGGTGGTCGCTGGTGTCGGACAGGGACGACAGAGTTAACCCTTTGACCCCAGAGCGGCGCGTCTGGCCGCATGACAATAGGGGCCTGAGCAACAAAAACGGCGGGGAGCCCGAATGATTTTTGCAACCGACCTTTCAACCGTCAACCACGGCATCCAGCTGGCGGTCGCCCCGGTGTTCCTGCTGACGGCGGTGTCGGCGCTGATAGGCGCTGTTGCCGGCCGGCTTTCGCGCATCATTGACCGGGCGAGGTTTCTCGAAAACCGGCTGGAAAGCGGCGAAATCGCGCCACCGAAAGCGATGCGCATCTACACCGAGCTGGGCGAGCTGCGCAAGCGGGGCTGGCTGGTCAATGGCAGCCTTGCACTGCTCACGCTCTGCGCCATGCTGATCGGCCTGACCATCATCCTGCTGTTCCTGGGCCAGACAGCAGAATTGCTCATCCCCAAAATCGCCACCATCAGCTTTGTGGGCGGGGTGATGTGCTTTCTGGCGGCGCTGCTATGTTTTCTGGGTGAAACCTTGCTGGCAACCCGCCTCCTGCGGTTTGCGCAGTTGCCGACGCAACCGAATTAAGCCCGGCGGATGCTACGTTTTTAGTAGCTGCTCACGCTGGTATCTATTGGTCTAAAGGCCTGAAACATGGATAAAAACAGGCCGAAAATGCCTGTTTTTTAAGCATTCAAGCCTGGTTCGGACTGCCTTGCTGAGTTTATTTTCAAATGATTCACAAAAGAATTATTAAGCCGTTAGTGCATCATTTGAAATGCATTAAATTGCTTCGTTCGTGTTGGACATGTTTTAAGACACTCCCAATCCGGTCAGGCAGGCAGGCTTCCGGCCTACTGGACGATGCAGCTTTGGGGCTTAAATTTCAGCCACCAACAACAAAGGAATCCCCATGAAACAGACATCCATATCCAGCAGCGTGACTTCACATGGCACTTCCAGCCGCGGTCTGGCGCTCGGCCTTGCCCTGCTGCTGGCCTGCGGTGCAAGTTTTGCCGACAAACCTGAATGGGCTGGCAAGGGCGGCAAAAACAAGGGTGAAAGCCATGGCCAGATGGAGCGGGGCGACAACCGTGGTGGCAACAATGCTGACAAGGGTGAGCGCAGGGACGACATCCGGGTCGGCGGCTTCTTTGGCGAGCAACAACGCGTGGCAGCCAACAGCTATTACGGTGAGCAGTTCAGCCACGGCCGATGCCCTCCCGGCCTGGCCAAAAAGAACAACGGCTGCCTGCCACCCGGCCAGGCCAAGAAGTACTCGGTCGGCCAGCCGCTTCCGCGCGGCGTTGTCTACTACCCTGTGCCAGCGCCGGTGATCGTGCAACTGGGCACCGCGCCTGCCGGCTACAAGTATGTGCGTGTCGCCTCTGACATCCTGTTGATCGCGCTGGGCACCAATATGGTGGTCGACGCGATTCAGGACCTGGGCCGCATGTAAACCCAAACAGCGTTGTGCTTACGCTCTTACGCTGTTTCCCGGCGTGACGGCAGCGTGGCCTCCACCGCCGGCAAATCCACCATCACCGGCTGACCCGGGGTGGTGCAGCCGGTGTCGCAGCATTTGCCGGGCTGGCGGTTTTTGGTGATGGCGCGGTTCGGGTCGTGCGGCACGCCTTCGCCAGCCACGCCTCGTTCAAGAATCCGCTCGACCAGTTCGACTTTCGACCCAATCGGGTAATTTCGGTAGATCTCCTGCTTCATTGCAGCGGGTGAGCCGCCCCCGTGCAGGCTGATCACGCTGTACCAGCCGCCCTGGTAGCCCGCGGTCAGGTCTTCAATAAACCGGGCTGTTTCGATGCGCTGCTCGTAAGGTACGTCGGGATTGGCGCGCAATACTTCTGACAGCTTTGCGCCTGTTTCGGGGTTGTGGTCTTCGTCCGGGCCGGGCAAGGTAACAATGAGGCCGCCGCTCACGTAGTGTGCGATGCGGTGCATGTCGTAAATCTTTGTCGCCAGCAGCAGCTTGCCGATGTTGCTGAACACCGGGTCGGGCATGAAGGTCTTGCTGTGGTCGTCTGGCTTGCCATACACGCTGGCCGCCACGCCGCAGGCGTAAAAACTCTCGGTGATGGTGATGAGCTCGACCATCTGCTCGCGCAGGTGGGTTTCCTTGCCTGGGTCAAAGCCATTGGCCTCGCACATCAGCGCGCCGGCGCCAATCAGCAAGTCGCCAAAGCCCGCACGTGCGCCTATGCAGGTGTGGCGGTGATGTGTAGCGTAGCTGTAGGTGAGGTGTCCTGTGTGTTCCCACTCGCCTGCGTAAAACACGCTGTCCCAAGGCACAAACACCTTGTCGAACATCACCACGCCGGTGCTCTGGCCGTACTTGCGGCTGAAGAGCGCCGCGCCGTGCTCCACCTTTTCACCGGGCCGGCCTGCAGGCCGCGCAATGATGGTGATGCCGGGCGCGTCAATTGGCACCGCGCAGCAGACGGCAAAGTCGGCGTCTTCCCTGCCCATGTTGCGGCAGGGCATGACCAGCAGCTCATGCATGTAGGGCGCGCCGGTCACGATGGCCTTGGTGCCGCTGATGACGATACCTTTTGAATTGCGCTCAACCACATGCACATAGCTGTCGACGTTCGCCTGCTCATGCGGCCTGCGGCTGCGATCGCCCTTGGCGTCCGTCATGGCGATGCCCAGCGTCAGGTCCTGGTCCTGCACGCGGTGCAGGTAGTTCAGAAAGCGTGCGGTGTTCTCGGTGGTGCCGCGTGCATCATCAATGCGGCTGGAGACCTGGCCTATGGCGTTGAGCGCATCGTGCGTCAGGTAGCGCTGGGCACAGCCGGTTTCCTGGCACACCAGGCGCACGGCCTCCAGCTTGTTCAGCAGGTCGCCACTGCTGGTGTTGATGTGGCTCAAGCGGTTCACCAGCTTGCCGCTGGTGTGCTGTACCGCCGTCATGATGGGCGCGTACTTCGCCTTCAGCGCGTAGTCGTAGGTCAGGGCAATCGCATTGATGCCGGGGCCAAAGCCGCGTTCATCGACCACGCTGTCGACCAGCCGGCCGTCGAGAAACACGCGGGGTTTGTAGTGGCGCAGCGACTCGCGAAAGTCGTCGCCGGACATCAGGGGGGCTTGTGGGGCGGGGGCGTTCATCGTGTCTCCTGGATAATTTTGAATAATTTGAACACTGTTCAATTTAAAAAACAAGCATCAATCCTGAGCCTGACTGCGAGGCTTTTGGGTTTACATTTGTCTGATGCAAGCCAGACTCGACCGCCAACAAGCCATGAACGATTCAAGGCGCGCCCTCATGCTCGACGCTGCCCGCACCGTGTTTGAAAAGCTGGGTATCGAAGGCGCGAGCATCCGCGAGATCGCCAGGCAGGCCGGCTACACGCCAGGCGCGATCTATTCGTACTTTGAAAACAAGGAAGCGATTTACGGCGCGCTGCTGGCCGAATCGCTGGAACGGCTCAATGTCGCTGTTGATGCGGCAGGGAGCGCAGAGCTTGAGCCCGCCGAAATGCTGGACGCCAAGGCCAGCGCATGGTTCAGCTTTTTCGCCACCAACCCGCGCGACCTCGACCTGGGCTTTTACCTGGTGCAGGGCATGCGCCCGCGCGGACTGACGGCCGAGCTCAACTACAAACTCAATGACCGCCTGCACGACGCACTGCGCCCCTGCGAAGCCGCGCTGCAGGCCATGGGTTTGAGTGCTGACGATGCACTGAGGGAAAATACGTCACTGTTTGCACACGGCGTGGGCCTGCTGCTGATGCAGCACACCGGCCGCATCCGCATGTTCAACCAGGACGCGACGCTGCTGTTCGAGGACTACATCATTGCCCTGGTGGAGCGCCTGCAGGGCTGAACTTCACTCTATTCACCGCTTTCAAGGATTGCCATGTTGCTAGACGCCGATGACTCCCAGCTGGTGCTGGTCGATTACCAGACCCGCCTGATGCCGGTTATTTTTGAAAACGAACTCGTCATCGCCAACGCCGTGCGGCTCGCGCGCATGGCCGAAATCATGCAGGTGCCCGTGTGGGCCACCGAGCAGAACCCCGACAAGCTCGGCCCCAACGTACCGCCGCTGCAGGCGGCGATTGAAGCCGCCGCCGGCCGCACGCTGGCAAAGATGCATTTCAGCGCCGTCGCCGACGGCCTGGGCGAATGGCTACGCCCCCCCGTGCGTAAACCCACGCAGGGCGGCAATGCGCGCAGCCTGCCCAAACACCTGCAAAAGGCCGCGCCCGAGGAAGAAGAGGGCAGAAGCATGATCGTCATCGCCGGCTGCGAAGCCCACGTCTGCCTGATGCAGACCGCGCTGGATCTGCTTGAAGAAGAGTTTGACGTGTGGGTCGTGACAGACGCCTGCAGCTCACGTACCGAGCGCAACCGCGATGCCGCGTTTGACCGGCTGGCTGGGGCAGGGGCTGAACTGGTGACGACCGAGATGGTGGCGTTTGAGTGGCTCGGGACGGCTGAGCATCCGGCTTTCAAGGATGTTCAGGGGTTGATCAAGTAGCTCCAGCGTTTGGTTGAGGGGTTGCCCTTCACTGCCTAGCCGGGGCGCTTGTTTTAGGGTGTTGCCTTTCACGACCATGCCGGGCTACCCCCGGCTTGGTCATGAAGGGCACAGCAACAAATCCCAGGCCAACCAAAATCACCGCACAGCAGTACCATCCCAAAACCAGCCCCATCCCAAACCGAAACCCCATGCCCACCACCTCCACCCGCAACACAACCCTGCCCCTCGCCGCAATCCTGCTCGCGGCGACCACGGCAACCCAGTCGTTTGCCCAACAAGCCTACCCCTCCAAACCCGTTCACCTCATCGTCAACTTCCAGGCAGGTGGCCCGACCGACATCCTGGCGCGGCTGCTTGCCGAGAGTCTGCAGAAAGAACTCAAGCAGCCTTTCGTTGTTGAAAACAAGGCCGGCGCGGGCGGCAATGTGGGGGCTGATTTTGTGGCGAAGAGCCAGCCGGATGGCTACAACGTGCTGTTCAGCATTGACACCACCTTCACCACCAACCCCGCGCTGTATCCGGCCATGCCTTTCAAGGCAGAAGACCTCAAGCCGGTGATGATCATGACCGCATCGGGCCTGCTGCTGGGTGTGAATGCAGGGCTGGGCATCAGGTCTGTGCCTGAGCTGGTGGCCAAAGGCAAGGCGGGCAACCTGAACTTTGCGACGGCGGGCAATGGCAGCCCTGCGCACATCGCCATGGCCTTGCTGGCCGAGGGAGCTGGCATCAAGGCGACGCAGATTCCGTACAAGGGCACGGCGCCTGCCGTGCAGGCCATCGTGTCGGGTGAGGTTGATGCCGGTGTGATCATCACGCCCGGCCTGTTGCCGCAGGTGCAGGGCGGACGTGTGAGCGCGCTGGCCGTGACGGGCCAGAAGCGGTCGCCGCTGTTGCCAAACGTGCCGACCGTTGGGGAGTCGGGACTCAAGAGCATGGAGTTTGAAGCCATGCAGGTGGCCATGGTGCCGGCTGCTACGCCGGATGCAGTGCTGCAGACCCTGCAGGCGGCGATTGCCAAAGCCCTGCAGCAACCCGAACTCAAGGCCCGGCTGGATGCGCTGGACATGCAGGTGGTGGGCGAGACGGGTAGGGCGGCTGACAGCCACCTGGCGGCCAACCGCGTGCGCTACACAAAGATCATCCAGGCCACGGGGATGAAGGCTGAGTAAGTTGTCCGATTCTTTCAACTCTCACGCCAGAGCCTGGCTTGTGTCCGTATCGCCTCAGCCATCAGCAACGCCGATTTGCTCGCCTCCGCGTCAGCCCTGAGCGACAGGCCGACCGCGCCGCTGGTTGATTGCGTATCTATCGCCAGGCGCACCAGTACGCCGCTGGCGATATCGTGTTTGGCGGCACCGAGGGGGCTGAACCAGATGGCATCGCCACCCAGCACTAGCGCGCGTGCAAAAGACTCTGACAGTGTTTCGACCGTGCGCGGCAGCTCGCCTAGGCCTGAGGCAATCAGAAAGGTATCGACGGTTTTGCGGATGATGGTGTTGGCAAGCGGCAGCACCACAACGTGCGCCCGCAGGTCGGCCAAGGTGATGTCTTTGCGGCCCGCCAGCGGATGTGTGGGCGCGGCGACCAGCACCATGGGCTCTGAATAAAGTGTTTCAAAAGACAGGCCGAACATCAGCGTGGGTTCGGGCAGGCGGCCAACCACCATGTCGAGTTCACCACCACGCAGCAGGTTAAGCAACTGCAGGTTGGTGCCTGCGATGACCTTTACTTCCAGGCGTTCATGCTTCGACTGGATCTTTTGCAGCGCCAGGGGCACGACGGCCGACGCCGTTGTCGGCAGGACGCCGACCCTCACCTGGTAGACACCGGTTTTTTGCTGCCGACCCGCGGCGAGGTTGAGCCCGTCGCGCAGCATGCCGAGGGCGGGCAGCACGTGTTGCAGCAGCTGTTCGCCTTCAGACGTCGCTATCAGGCCTTTGCGCGTGCGCTTGAAAAGCGGGCGTTCAATAATCGCTTCAAGCTCCTGCAGGGCCTTGGACACGGCGGATGCCGTGAGCGACAAACCGTCGGCTGCATGCTGCACCGTATGGTCGCGCGCGACGGCGGCAAAGGCCTGCAGGTGCCGGAGTTTGATGCGTGGGTCGGTCAAGGCAGTCATGCTTATTGATTTCCATAAATTCAGTTAACTACCTGCATTTTTCACCATTCAAGGTGAATATGGAAATTAGACTGCCAGTGGACTGATTTAACGGCATTCAAAGCCACCCGGGCCTCGTATGGCCCATGAACACCGGAGACAAAACCATGCAGACCTTCCTGGCGTCCACATACCATCGCTTCAAACCATTTCAGCGCCGAGGTTCTGGCCTGGCGCTGATCGCGCTGACGCTTGCCGCTGCGGCAAACATGCCCGTGGCCGCGCAGCAAGCCTACCCGACCAAACCCGTGCGCCTGATCGTCAACTTTCAGGCGGGCGGGCCGACGGACATCCTGGCCCGGCTTGTGGCCGACAGCCTGCAAAAGGAGCTGAAGCAGCCGTTTGTTGTGGACAACAAAACGGGTGCGGGCGGCAATGTGGGAGCTGATTTTGTGGCGAAGAGCCAGCCGGACGGCTACAACGTGCTGTTCAGCATTGACACCACATTCACCACAAATCCGGCGCTCTACCCGTCCATGCCCTTCAAGGCGGATGACCTCAAGCCGCTGATGATCATGACGACCTCCGGCCTGCTGTTCGGCGCCAATGCCGGGTTGGGCATCAAGTCTGTGCCGGAGTTTGTCGCCAAAGGCAAAGCCGGCAACATGAACTTCTCGTCTGCAGGCAACGGCAGCCCGGGCCACATCACGATGGCGCTGCTGGCGGAAGCAGCAGGTATCAAGGCGACACACATTCCTTACAAGGGCGCAGCGCCTGCGGTGCAGGCCATCGTCTCGGGCGAGGTTGACGCCGGAATCCTGGTCACGCCGGGCCTGATGCCGCAGGTGCAGGGCGGCAGGGTGACGGCGCTGGCTGTGACGGGCCAGAAGCGCTCACCGCTGTTGCCCCAGGTGCCGACCGTGGGCGAGTTGGGTCTTAAAAGCATGGAGTTCGAGGTGTTGCAGGTGGCGATGGTGCCCGCCGCGACGCCCGATGCCGTGGTGCAACTGCTGCAGGCCGGCATCGTCAGGGCGATGCAACAGCCTGAAGTGAAGGCGCGGCTGACGGCCATGGACATGACCGTGCTGGCCGAGACGGGCAAGACAGCCGAAGCCCGCCTTGCCGCCAACCGCGCGCGTTACGCCAAGGTCATACAGGCCACCGGCATGAAAGCCGAATAAGCGCGTATGGCCAACATCGTTTTCATCCTCGCCGACGACCTGGGTTATGCCGACCTGGGCTGCTACGGCGGGCGCGTGCCGATCTCGCCCCGCCTGGACCAGCTGGCGGCGCAGGGCATGCGCTTTACCAATGCGTATTCGAATTCACCGGTGTGCTCACCCACGCGTTTTGCGCTGATCACCGGCCGCTACCAGTACCGGCTGCGCGGCGCGGCTGAAGAGCCCATGACAGGGCGCTTTCGCGGCAGCACCGAAGTCGGTTTGCCGCCCGCGCACCCGACCTTGCCATCACTGCTGCAGGGGGCCGGTTACCGTACCGCGCTGGTCGGCAAATGGCACCTGGGTTACCCGCCGCATTTTGGCCCGCTGATGAGTGGCTACGAATCCCACCTGGGGCCGCTGTCGGGTGGCGTGAGCTACTTCAGCCATGTGGACCGCGCCGGCAAGCACGACCTGATGCGCGACGGGCAGGAGATCAACCGCGACGGCACCTACATGACGGATTTGCTCTCAGACGAGGCGGTGCAGCTGATACGCCAGCGTGCTGACGATAAACAGCCTTTTCTGCTGAGCCTGCACTACACCGCGCCGCACTGGCCATGGGAGACGCGCGGGCAGGGCGGCGCCAACCCGCAAACCGATGCCGACATACGCCACCTGGATGGCGGCTCCATCCACACCTACCACCAGATGATTCGCGAGCTGGATGAAGGCATTGGCCGCGTCGTCGATGCGCTGGACGCAGGTGGTCTGGGCGAAGACACGCTCATCGTGTTCACCAGCGACAACGGCGGTGAGCGGTTTTCAGACAGCTGGCCCCTGGTGGGCGGCAAGATGGATCTGACCGAAGGCGGCATACGTGTGCCCTGCATCGTCCGCTGGCCGCGCGTGGTGCCAGCCGGTAGCGTGAGCACGCAGCACGTCATCACCATGGACTGGGCGTGCACCATGCTTGAAGCGGCTGGCGTTGCGCCGCATCCCGATTACCCGATGGACGGCGAATCAATGATGGGAGTACTGGCCGATCCGCAGACAGGCTTTGCCCGCGAGCTGTTCTGGCGCATGAAGCACGACAACCAGCGCGCCTTGCGTGACGGCGACTGGAAGTACCTGGCCATCGGTGAGAACGAGTATTTGTTTGACCTGTCAAAAGACGAACGTGAGCGCGCCAACCAGGCCAGGCGCGAACCAGAGCGCCTGGCGCGCATGCGGGCCCGTCATGCGCAGTGGAATGCATCCATGGGCCCGATACCGGCCGATGCGCGCAGCGAAAACGTCTACACGCTGGCGGACATGCCTGCGCGTTGAGGGCTGGTAACGCCATAAAACAAGGCCCCGGTGCCCTGATGGTGGCTCCCGGCTTTGCTCGCGGCGAAATTTTGGCGCAGACGCGAATGGCAAAGATCACCGAAGCGCTTCAGGCTGTGCGTCCAAAGGCATGGTGGAGCCGCGGGGGAAGGCGCCAGCATCACGCCAACGCCGCAGCTGTGCGTTGCTGTCTGCAGGTGGGCGGATTCCATCGTTCGGCGGTGGCCGACAGTCCGGGCTATCGGTCTCTCTCAGCGCCTGACAATGTACGAACCAAAGACTTCGCGCGCTGACCGCGTCTCGGGCAGGATGTAGACAACGCCGCTCGTTGTCATGAAGGCCGGGCTTACGACCTGCTCGTAGAACTTCACCGGGACATTGATACATCCGTAGGAGATTCGTTTGTCATCGGCCGCCGGGCTGGCCAGGCGTTGCGCGCGACGCTCGGCGGGTGTTCCCTTGATAACGCGATGAAGCGAGATGGCAGTGCTGTAGTCGATCCACAGTATTTCCTCGCCATGAATATCCGGAGCCAGGGATGCAACGAATCGTCCTGCCGGGGTGGTCCGCTCATCCGGGCGAATGGTTGAAAGTTTTCTTTCACCAATGCCTGGGGTCGAGTCATCGCCACGTGCGAGGCCAAGCAACGCAGAGGCTGCGCCCTGCAGCTTGCCCGACGCATCAAACATCAGCACCCGGGCGTTAACCTTGTCCACGATCATGAAGGGCATGCCCTGGTTGTTCGCGGAGTCCACCACCCAGTCAGCGACCTGAACGGCCTCGATGGACGCATGCTCCTGACCCAGATTGGCATGGCCTGGCGGGCGCACGGCCGTGGACTGGCTGGCCGTGACGGTCGCATCGGCTGCGCGAGTGGTGTTCTCGCCTGCGAAAGCCGAAGGCAGCGCGATACAGATTGCGAGCAGTGCTAACCATGGGCGCGAGGTGATCATGACGCTGGCCAACCGCAAGTTTCTTGTCGTGCTCAATTCCGTGCCGGTTTGGGCAAATACTTTGGCGCAACATAGGGCAGCCGTGGAGGCAGGGGCGTCACTTCCGGTACCTCTTCTTCCTTAAGCGAAAAGAAAACATCGCCTGCGTCGGACATGTATGTTGGCATCATCCCCGCCTGATTGAACGCGAAGACTGCCAGCGCTGAGCCGAATGTGAAATTGGATCCAGGCTTGATGCTGGAAGTCGTCTTCTGGACAATTGGTCCGCAGCAAGTGGTAGCCAGCGCGTACTGGGCGGCATTGGGACCGCTCAGTGTGTAGCCCGTGAAGCTCACAGACTTGTTTATTCCCGGTGTCGCATTGTCAAACGTCGCCGTAGCTCCCGGGCCGGCAATCAGGCTCACGCCCGCCGGATTACCCTTGAGCGAGTAAAAGACGGTATTGGTTGTGCCATCGTAGTATTTTTCGGCTTCGGGAAATACCAGCATTCGCTGTGACAGGGTTGCACCCCCTGTGAGGGTAAATTTTGTCGAATAGTCTGTCGGCGTTGTGTAGGAGACTGGGTTGTAGTTGACGACAACCGGTGCGTTGGTCACGGCAGCAGGCGGGGTCAAGGCTCCAAATACAACGGTACCGCCCGCCAGGCCTGGGCCCGTCCCATCGGTGTCTGCGCTGAGTGTCAGGCCACGCGCCAGGCCCAGGCTACGGGTAGGGTCCAGCGTGCCGTTGGTCAGGGTGATCTTGGCACTGATGTTGACATCGTTGGCGGCGCACATCATCAGGTTGCCATCGGTTGCGGTCACTGCGGCATTCATGTTGACGTTACGTCCGGCGCTCAGGAGGATGCTTCCATTCGTCGTGGTGAGGGCCGCATTGACGTTCACATCGCGTCCACAGCAGGTTGCAAAGTTTCCGTTGGTAGCCGTCACGGCTGCATTGATGTTGGTGTCCCGGTCCGCGTTAAGCGTCAACGTTGTAGGTGCGCCAGCTGCAGTCCAGGTGATCGCGTCATTGACGAAGATGTCTCCATTACCGTTGCCGGCTGCAGTCTTGATGGTGATGCTGTTGTTAACCAGCTGGCCAGAAAGGGTGACTCCGGATATGTTGCCGCCAGCGCCAATGATGAAGTCCTGCGGATCGATCAGCCAGGAGCCCATCTGGCCCTGCGGGGCAGCCGTGGTCACGCGCACGTCGTCTCGGATGTTGACGTGTGCCGCAGAGGTTTCAATAAAGCCCCCGCTTCCGCCGTTGGGTGCGCTGGCATCCAGGGTACCGCCCACGCTCATGGTGCCCGACTGCATATCCCCCAGAAGCAGGATGGTGCCATTTCGGTTAACGATGGTTTGGGCCTGAATCAGCCCCGTATTGTTGACGGCGGTTTGCAGCAGGTTGCCGGCAGCCTGGGCCGTCAGCAGCACGCGACCGCCGTCGGCCTGTATCATCCCGCCGTTTTCCACCAGGGCGTTGACCGCTCCCTGGGCCACGGAAATATTGAGCAGGCCGTCGCCCGTCACGTCCATCGTGACCGCATTGCCAGCCGCCAGTGCCACGGAACCTAATCTCGCGGATATAACGCCCTGGTTGCTGACACTTTTCCCCAGCAGCGCCACATAACCGCCATCGGCCGCATTGATCGTGCCCCGATTGACGACGCTGCCGCTCCCTGCATCTGTAAATGAGTAGTTGCCCGCCATGAAGTTTGCGTCGCTCAGGCTCATGGTGGTCGCGACCAGGCCACCCACGCTCACGGAGGCGCCATTACCAAACAGGACACCGTTGGGATTGAGCAGAAAGACCTTGCCGTTGGCCGACAGGTTGCCCATGATGCTCGACGGATCTGCTCCGAGGACGCGGTTCAGGGCCACCGAGGCGCTACCGGGTTGTACGAACTGCACCGTCTGGCCGGCCGCGATGCTAAAACTCTGCCAGTTGACCACGACATTGGCGGTTGACTGGGTGATGGTTGTAGTTGCACCACCGCTGGAGATGGTGGCAGCGCCGGCAGCGACGACGCCATTGACGGGCAGGGCGTAGACGGAAGCGCCGAAGCTGAGCATCAGGCAGGCTGACAATGCATTGACGGCGAACCGTGCGGCAGTCAGGGGGCGCGCGGTGCCGGGCGACCTGGTACCTGGTCCCCGTGCATTTTCGGGAGCGGCGACGAATGCGCCAGTGCTTTCGTTCCAGATGGATTTATGTATGTGGTTCATGGATGATTCCTCAAATGTTGTATCGGATTTCTGATGGAGCTGGCTCTGCTCAGAAATACTTGATGGCCTGAATCCAGAACCTGCCGGCCTTGTCGGGAGCAGAGATGGCCGGTTCGCTCCCCATCTTGACGGCGTAATACGCCCGGACCAGAAAGTTGCCGGTCTCGCCCCAGGTTGCGCCAACGCCATAAGCGCCCAGACTCCGGCTGTTGATGCCGCCCGCCCATGGGCTTTTGTTGATCGTGACGTTGCCTGCATCCACGAAACCAATCAGGTGCATCTCGCCCGGGATGCGCTCCGACCATTTGGGCAACAGCAGGCGGGCTTCAAGGTTGACGATGTAGCCTTCGTCGCCGTAAGCCTCGCCTTGCGGGTAGGCGCGCACACCATTCATGCCGCCAAGTCCCAACTTTTCCGATGAATCGAGGTTTTTGGAGGCGACCTGTCCGTTGATGGATGCGTAGATCGAGACTGCATTTGTGACCCTCTGCAGCCGAGTCGCTGTATAGGCGAGTTTGCTGTATGAGCCATTGCTTCGGGCGCTGGCTGCATCCGCTGCCAGGACAGCCGGGGTCTTGATCTCCAGATTGCCAGCCGAAAGCGTCAATGAATAGGCGTTGATTCCGCCGCCGCCCAGACTGTCCACGTGATTGCCATACAGGCTTGCCAGCAAGACGTTTGCTTTCTTGTCGGTGACAGACGGGAATGCGTCTACCTTGTCCTTGAACGTCCGCGCTTCGTAGGCAAGCTGGGTATAGAGGTTGTTGTTGCGCGTACGGATCAGCGGATAGATGCCATAAATGCTCGCAATTTCTGCAGTGCCGCTGGCAAGGAGAGGTGCAAACTCCTGGCCAAGCTTGTACTGGAGTCTGCTGTAAGACACACCGAAAGTGGCCCTGCCGTAGGGTACCTGGTACGACGCACGGCCATAGGTCAGGCCAGAGCCTGAAGTGACCGCGCGGATGCTGGCGACATCGCCCAGCCCGAGCGGATTGTTCAGGTTGACCGTCGTACCGAGCCGGTATTCACCGGTGTAGCGGCTACCGCCATTGTCTACATCGACCTCGCCGTTGACGCGCTTGCCGGGGGTGAGTTCAACAATCAGGTCGGAGCTTCCCGGATCTGTACCCGGCACAAGCGTTGAACTGACCTTGACGCCCGGCGTGTCCGAAAGCAGCAGCAGCCGGCTCTCCAGTGGGGCATTGGTGATCGGGTCACCAGTGTTCAGGCCCTCGAGGAGCCGGTAAGCTTGCGCATCAGCGAGCTTGGTCTGGTTGCGAAGAATGACCTTGCCGTATTTACCTTCACTGACTTCAATGGTGACGGTGTTGTTCTGGATCTGCTGTGCTGGCAAATAAGCCCTGGCTACAAAATAGCCGTTTTTCGCATAGTGGTCTGTGATACGGGATGCCATGTTGCGCAGCTCGCTGATCGTCAGCTCTGTTCCAGGTTTGAAACCCGTGATCGCAATAAGTTCTGACTCGGAGTACGACTTCGCGCCCGTAACTTTCAGGGTCTGAATCAGAAGTTTGGTCTGATCGCTGGCGGTCGAGGCGGGCGCAACGCCGCGCTGGATACTGATTTCTGGCGGGGGCTTCTGAGGCAAGGGTGCCGTCGGTATTTGCTGTATCTGGCTACCCGCGTTGGGAATTTGCTGGGCATAGGCGCCCTGTCCCAGTGCCAGTAATGCCAGCGGCCAAAATTTGATGTCAGGAAGTCTCCTGAAGGCGAGGTTTTTTTGCTTCCGGCGAGGTTGCAGTTTGCCGGAGTTGGCGGTCAAGTTGAAGCCAGTGTGCCTGTCAGGGCTTGGCTCAGGTGTTGAAGTGTTACCTTCTGAAAATTTACGTTTTGCATAGTTATATTAATCTCCATAGGGATCACCATACGCAGCCCGTGTTTGATTGGATGTAGTTGAATGGCCTGTCCGCTTGTGGTGATGCCAGCGCTTTACAGCGGGTGTTTTTTACCTGTGTCCAGGTGCCCTCCGGAACGACGTTTGTTTGGCACTGAAGTTTGCGTCTGGTTGTGCCCTGATGGCTGCCTTGCCAGCCGTGATTGCGCACGGTCTGTGCGCCGTTCATGCCGTTCCGTGTAAAAGCGGTAGAGGGCCAGCCCCGTGACCGAGCGCCAGTTGTCGCTGCATGCTTTACCTGTTGACCACGCAACTCGCTCTGGCTACGGTCGGGACCTGGGAGCATTGAGGTGACGACTTTCGGATGCTCTCTTTTTTATAGCTAAGAACGGCTCCTGGTAGGGGCTTTGATGCTAATTTGACCGTTATTTTTGAGCGGTTAAAACAGCTAATATAGCTATTTTGAGAGCCGGGCGACTCCGGATGATGGCGTGACGGCTCTGAAAACGTCTTCAGCAGGCCAGAAACAGCCGTTTTTAGGCATTAAATAAGCCTCCAAGTCAATAAATACGCACGTTAGAAGCTATTAAAAGCATAGCAATCTGATCGTTTTTGATGGCACTATCTGAGTCGCGTCAGCATCCTGAAAGCCCGTTATCCATAATTATGAATTCAGATTGAGTTGGCGGCGGTGTGCTCATGCCTCGCTGGCTCACAAGACGCGCGCCATCCATCAGGAGACAAAAATGTTCAGGTCATTGCAGCTCAGCAAAACAGAGGCAGGCTTTTCTGCCGCCATCACCGATACCGAAGACGCCCAGTTGCCTGCCGGCGACGTGCTGGTCCAGGTCGACTACTCCACCCTCAATTACAAGGACGGCCTGGCAATTGCCAATAAAGGCCCGGTCGTGCGCAGCTGGCCCATGGTCGCAGGTATCGACGGCGCAGGGACGGTGCTTGAGTCGACCCACGCCAGCTGGAAGGCGGGCGACAGATTTGTTCACAACGGCTGGGGCCTGGGCGAAACGCGCTGGGGCCTGATGTCGGAGCGGGCCCGGCTGCAGGGCGACTGGCTGGTGAAGCTGCCCGCTGCCTTCACGACCCGTCAGGCAATGGCCATTGGCACGGCCGGCTATACCGCCATGCTGTGCGTCATGGCGCTGGAGCGGC
Organism: Pseudomonadota bacterium; assembly: GCA_040388335.1. Taxonomy (GTDB): domain Bacteria; phylum Pseudomonadota; class Gammaproteobacteria; order Burkholderiales; family Burkholderiaceae_C; genus Polaromonas. The sequence continues at coordinate 19,427 of JAZKCB010000195.1, forward strand.
ATGGCCTCAAACCCGGTGCCGGTGAAGTGCTGGTCACAGGTGCCACCGGCGGGGTGGGCAGCGTGGCTGTCGCACTGCTCGGCAAGCTGGGCTACACCGTTGTGGCCGCAACCGGCAAAGCGGCTGAAAGCGATTATCTGAAACTGCTGGGCGCAGCCAGCATCATCGACAGGGCTGAGCTGTCCGCACCCGGCAAACCCTTGCAGAAAGAGCGATGGGCAGCGGTTGTCGATGCGGTTGGCTCACACACCCTGGCCAATGCCTGCGCACAAACGCGCTACGGTGGTGTGGTGGCGGCCTGCGGCCTGGCGCAGGGCGCTGATTTTCCGGCGACAGTCATGCCGTTTATCCTGCGAGGGGTGACGCTTTGCGGCATCGACAGCGTGATGGCGCCGCTGGTCTTGCGTCAGCAGGCATGGGACCGACTTGCCCAGGATCTGGACCCCGCCAGACTTGAAGCCATGGTCGAAGAGGTGCCGCTTGAGCGGGCCGTTGAAAAAGCCCACGCGCTGATGGACGGCAAGATCAGGGGCCGTGTGATCGTGAAGATCTGAGACCAGAATAGATTCAGAACAGAGTCAGTACAAACGGAGACAAAGAGACATGACAAGCTACGCAGATTTCTACCGCCAGTCGGTTGACGAGCCCGACGCCTTCTGGACCGAGCAGGCCAAACTGATTGACTGGCACAAGCCCTTCACCCGCGTCTGCAACTACGACAAGCCACCATTTGCCCACTGGTTTGAAGGCGGGCAGACCAACCTTTGCCACAACGCGGTGGACCGCCACCTCGCCACGCGCGGCGACCAGGCTGCGCTGATTTACGTCTCCAGCGAAACCGGCATTGAAAGAACCTACAACTTCAAGGAGCTGCACCTCGAAGTGCAGCGCATGGCCGCGAGCCTGCTGGCCATGGGTGTGGTCAAGGGCGACCGCGTGCTGATCTACATGCCCATGATTGCCGAGGCTGCGTTTGCCATGCTGGCTTGCGCGCGTATTGGCGCCATTCATTGCGTGGTGTTCGGCGGTTTTGCCAGCGGCTCGCTGGCGTCACGCATCGACGATGCCGCGCCCAAGGTCATCATCAGTGCCGATGCCGGTTCTCGCGGCGGCAAGGTGGTGGCGTACAAGCCGCTGCTCGATGAGGCCATTCGCCTGGCCAGCCACAAACCCGACACCGTGTTGCTGGTCGATCGGGAGCTGGCAGCGATGGAACTCGTCAAGGGCCGCGACCTGCTGTGGGCTGACCTGCGCGCCAAGTACATGGCTGCGCAGGTGCACTGCGTCTGGCTGGATTCGACCGACATCAGCTACACCATCTACACCAGCGGCACCACAGGCAAGCCCAAGGGCGTGCAGCGCGACACCGGCGGTTATGCCGTGGCACTGGCGGCCAGCATGAAGCACATCTTCGACGGCCGGCCGGGGGAAACCTACTTCTCGACCAGCGACATCGGCTGGGTCGTGGGCCACAGCTATATCGTCTACGGCCCGCTGATCGCCGGCATGGCGACCATCATGTATGAAGGCCTGCCGACGCAGGGCATGGACCAGCAGCCCGACGGCGCCATCTGGTGGAGCCTGGTCGAGAAGTACAAGGTCACGGCCATGTTCAGTGCGCCGACAGCTGTGCGGGTGCTGAAAAAGCAGGACCCTGCGCTGCTGAAAAAATACGACCTTTCCAGCTTGCGTGCGCTGTTTCTTGCTGGTGAGCCGCTGGACGAACCCACGGCCCGCTGGATCAGCGAAGGCTTGAGAGTGCCCATCATCGACAACTACTGGCAGACCGAAACTGGCTGGCCTCTGATCACCATTGCCAATGGCGTTGAGAAAAAGCCCAGCAAGTTCGGCAGCCCGGGCATTCCGATGTACGGCTACCGCGTGAAGATATTGCACGAGTCCACCGGAGAAGAGCTGACGCAGCCGAATGAAAAGGGCGTGGTCGTCATCGAAGGCCCAACGCCACCCGGATTCATGCAGACGATCTGGAAAGACGATGCCCGCTTCGTCAACACCTACTGGAAGTCGGTGCCTGGCAAGATGGTCTACAGCACCTTCGACTGGGGCATCAAGGATGAAGACGGCTACTTTTTCATCCTCGGCCGCACCGACGATGTCATCAACGTCGCAGGCCATCGGCTGGGTACACGCGAGATTGAGGAAAGTATCTCGGGCCATGCAGGCGTGGCGGAAGTTGCCGTCGTCGGCGTCGCTGACCAGCTCAAGGGCCAGGTCGCCATGGCGTTTGTCGTGCCCAAGGATTCATCTGTTATCAGCGACGCCACGGCCGCAATGAAGCTGGAGGGCGAGATCATGAAACGCGTTGACGGTGACCTCGGTGCAGTCGCCCGGCCTTCACGCGTGCGTTTCGTCTCGCTGCTGCCCAAAACCCGCAGCGGCAAACTGCTGCGCCGTGCGATTCAGGCGGTCTGCGAGGGCAGGGATGCAGGCGACCTGACAACCATGGATGACCCCGCTGCGCTGCAGCAGATTCGGGATCGGGTGGCTGCTACGTAGTTACGACGAAGGGAGTTTCTATATGCGACTGTCGATCAATGAGGAGCCGAATCCTGAAGAGGACTACCTTGCCGAGGTCGATTACGCTGAAGCGCGGCTTGTTGAGGATGGGATTCCCCTGAAATAACGGACACTTTCTTAAACGCTGGAAGAGCGAGGAGA
>JAZKCB010000196.1:0-15057 GCA_040388335.1 Pseudomonadota bacterium
ACCCTCAAGGGGGCGAGACCTGCGGTCTGGCAGAGCCAGTCCCGCGGTCTCCTTGTCCCTGGCTTCAAAGATCTGACATGGACACCACCACAAACATCAACTTCAACGACTACCTGGCGCTCACCCAGCTCTACGCCAACTACGCCAAGGCCGTTGACTCGGGCGACTGGGACTTGTGGCCCGAGTTCTTCACCGAAGAGTGCTCCTACAAACTGGTGCCGCGTGAAAACCACGAACGCGGCTTTCCGCTGGCCACACTGATGTTTGAAAGCAAGGGCATGCTCAAGGACCGCGCCTACGGCATCCGCGAGACGCTGTTCCATGACCCTTATTACCAGCGCCACGTGGTGGGCACGCCCATCATCCACAAGGCAGATGGCCAGCGTTTTGAGAGCGAGGCCAACTACGCGGTGTTTCGCACCAAGCTGTCGCAGGAAAGCACGGTCTTCAACACCGGCCGCTACATTGACGTGGTCGTCAAAACCCCTGAAGGGCTGAAGTTCGAGTCACGCCACTGCATCTACGACAGCGAGATGATCCCCAACTCCATCATTTACCCGATCTGAACATGAACCAGGAACCCAACCCGCAGGCCGCGCCGCTCAGGCGCTTCACCGACCCTGCTTACCAGCCGCTATGCAAAAACCTGGCTGAAGTGCGCGAGAACATTGATGCGCTGGATCGCAAAATCGTGGCCCTGCTGGCCGAGCGCGGCCGTTATGTGAAGGACGCTGCGCGCTTCAAGCGCGATGCCTTCCAGGTCTCGGCGCCGCAGCGTCAGCAGGAAGTGATTGACAAGGTCAAGGCCTTGTCGGTGGACGCCGGCGCCTACCCTGAGGTGGTGGAGGCCTGTTACCACGCGCTGATCGCCGGTTTCATCGCACGCGAGCAGCAGGATCACCTCGGCATGGTCGACGTGGAGGCATCGTCATGAAAGCGACCGTTTCATCCCTGGCTCATCGCGCGCTCGCCGTGGCAGTATGCCTGGCGGCGGGTACCGTGTCCGCACAGGACTGGCCGCAAAAGCCGGTGCGCATTGTGGTGCCGTTTGCCGCAGGCTCATCGCCCGATATCCTGGCCCGCATCGTCAATGACAAGCTGGCGGCCCGACTTGGCCAGCCGCTCATCGTCGACAACAAGCCGGGCGCCGGTGGCAACAGCGGCACTGACCTCGTGTCGAAAGCGCCGGGCGACGGCTATACCTTCTTGCTGTCCGTCAATGCGCCGCTGGTCTACAACACGGTGCTCTACAAAAACCTGCCTTACGACCCGTTCAGGGACCTGGTGCCGGTGTCGCTGGCGGCCACCACGCCCAATGTCTGTGTGGTCGCCAATTCGCTCAATGTGGATTCGGTCAAGGGCTGGCTGGACGCCATGAAGCGCAATCCGGGCAAGTTCAACTTTGCATCGACCGGGAACGGCTCCATCTCGCACCTGGGCGTGGAGCTGATCAAGCTCAAGACCTCGTCATTTGCGGTGCATATCCCTTATGCCTCGTCGGGTCAGGCCGTCACTGCCATCGTACAGGGAGACGTGCAGTACGCCTGCCTGCCGCCGGTGTCCGTCATGCCGCAGGTCAAGGCAGGCCGCATGAAGGCGCTGGCCGTCACTTCGGCCGAGCGTTCTACCCTGCTGCCCGACCTGCCAACGCTGCGCGAGTCCGGGCTGCCCGACATTCAGGCCGTGCCGTGGTTTGCCTACATGGCGCCCAAAGGCACGCCGCACGATGTCGTGCAGCGCATGAGCCGCGAGATTGCGGCAGCGCTCAATGACCCCGACACACGGCGCCGCCTGCAAACAGCCTACTTTGACCCTGTGGGCAGCGCACCGCAGGCACTGGCTGATTTCATGCGCGAGGAGTTGCGTCGCTGGAAGCCGGTGATCGAGCGCGCTGGCATCAAGCCTGACAACTGACCTTTTCCGCTGATCGTCGTTACGCGCCTGCGAAGGCGTCGAACTGTCTTTGGCGCGGAAACCGGATTTTTAACGTATACGTTAAAACTTACCCAAAAGTTAACTTCCATATTAACTTTTTGAGGTTTGGAGCACCAGGAGCGTCAAAAACCGCCTCCCTGGGGTTCAAAAAGGCTATTTTTGGCGCTCAAATCGGCATCCAGACCAATGGATACGTGCGTGAGCCGCTATTAAAAAAATAGCAAATAGGGCGTACCGGGCTGCCCCGCAAAAACCGGGACAATTCCTCCAGACCTGACCGGCAGCGTCCTGCCGACCTCCAACACCTGATCACTGGAGCCTGGAACCCATGTCCTATATGTTGTTGATCGTTGAAGACCCTGCCCAGCGGCGCACACGCACGCTGTCCGAAGGTGAAGCCGTGTACGCGCGCATGGTGCGTTTCGGCCAGGATTTGCAGGCTCGCGGCGTGCTGGTGGCCAGCGAGTCGCTGAACTCCCATGCCAGCGCTGCGCGGGTCACCGTGAAAGCTGGCAAAGCCGCTGTGGTGGACGGCCCGTTTGCCGAAGCCAAAGAGATGATTGGCGGCTTCTTTTTGCTGAGCTGCAAAACCTGGGCAGAAGCTGTCGACATTGCACGGCAATGCCCGGCTGCCGAGTGGGCGACCGTTGAGGTGCGCGCCACCGGCCCCTGCTACGACGACGACACCGACCCGACGGACAAACTGCACTAGAGCGCCAGAGCGATCTGTCGGGCAATTTTTTTGTCCGGATTGTCGAAATGGCGTCTGGCCGTTCGTCGCAGGTGTGAAGGCCGGATCTTTGGCCTCCTTTCATCACCCAGGAGATGTGCCATGCGCTTCATGATCATCGTCAAATCCATGCCAGAGTTCGAGGCCGAAACCACGCCGCAGGCACCGGACGAAAAACTGATGGCCGCCATGGCCGACTTCATGGAGGAGCTGTCGCGCGCCGGCGTGCTGCTCGACGCCAGCGGCCTGCAGCCCAGCCGCAAGGGCTGGCGTATCCACTACGAGGGCCAGAAGCGAACCATCATCGACGGCCCGTTTGCCGAAGCCAAAGAACTCATTGCCGGCTTCACCATCATCCAGGTGCGCAGCCGCGAAGAAGCGATGGAATGGTCGCGCCGCTACCCCAACCCCGCAGGTGAGAACCTGCCGGCGGTCATCGAAGTACGGCAGCTTTATGAACTGGATGACTTTGAGCCCAACGCGCAGGTCGAACGCTTTCGCGAGATGAACACGCCCAGCCAGAAATGATCCAGAAGTGACAAAAAAATGAGGAAAAAAGTCATGGCCATCGCCCTTGCCCTCCTTACCCTCCTTGGCCTGCTGGTGCTGGCCATCGCCGTCATTGCCGCCATCGCGTCGCAACGGCCCGACACCTTCAGCGTTGCGCGCAGTACGGTGATTGCTGCACCGGCTGAAAAAATCTTCCTGCTCATCAACGATGTGCACGCCTTCAACACCTGGAACCCCTACAACCACAAGGACCCGGCCATGAAGGGCAGCTACGCCGGCCCCGCCAGTGGCCCCGGCGCGCACTACGACTTTGAAAGCCAAAAATCCGGCAGCGGCTTTTTTGAAATCACGCAGGCCAATACGCCTTCGCAGGTGCAAATGCGCCTGCTCATGAACGCGCCTTTCAAAGCCGACAACGTCATCACCTTCACGCTTTTGCCGCAGGGTGAACAGACATCGGTCACCTGGGCCATGGCTGGGCCCGCGCCCTTCATCTCGAAGTTCATGGGCGTCATCTTCAACATGGACAAAATGATCGGCAAGGACTTCGCCGACGGCCTGGCCGCGCTGAAAAGCAAAGCCGAACAAAACTGATCCAACGTTCACTTCACCCCAGGAGAGTCACATGCCACGTCAAACCTTCATCAACCTGCCCATCAAGGACATGGCGCGCAGCCAGGCCTTCTTCAAAAGTCTGGGCTTCGAGTTCAATCCCCAGTTCACCAATGAGCAGGGCGCCTGCATGATCCTCAGCAAGGATCACAGTTACGCCATGCTTCTGGTTGAACCGTTCTTTCAGGGCTTCACCCAAAAGGCCATCGCCGACGCGACCAAAACCACAGAGGTGCTGATTGCGCTGTCATGCGAGAGCCGCCAGGAAGTTGATGACTTTGTGACCAAGGCTTTGGCCGCCGGCGGCACCGCGCCCAACCCCAGGCAGGACCATGGTTTCATGTACAGCCATGGCTTCACGGACCTCGACGGCCATACCTGGGAGGTCTTCTGGATGGACCAGAATGCCGCTCCCCCGAACGTTTGAGTTTGCCCGGCTGAATCTGGGAAACTCGACGCATGCATTCAGCCACCCACCAGGCCATTGCCACCGTCTGGCGACTCGAGTCCGCAAAAATCACCGGTGCAGTGGCGCGCATGGTGCGCGACATCGGCCTGGCCGAAGAGCTTGCGCAGGATGCGCTGGTCTCTGCGCTGGAGCACTGGCCCGCATCAGGCGTGCCTGACAACCCCGGCGCATGGCTGATGGCTGCCGCCAAAAACAAGGCGCTGGACCGCCTACGGCGCGAGAAGTCGCTGCAGGGCAAGCTGGAACAGGTCGGCCACGACATGGAGGCGCAGGAGATCCACGTCGTGCCCGACTTTGTCGACGGCCTGGATGCTGCACGCCAGGAAGCCGAAATCGCCGATGACCTGCTGCGCCTGATCTTCACCGCCTGCCACCCGCTGCTGTCGACGCAAGCGCGAGTCGCACTCACGCTCAAGCTGCTGGGCGGCCTGACCACGCATGAAATTGCACGCGCCTTTCTGGTGCCCGAACCCACGATTGCACAGCGCATCGTGCGCGCCAAGCGCAGCCTGAGCGAAGCCAAAGTACCGTTTGAAGTGCCAACCGGCGATGAACTCAATGCGCGGCTGGCTTCGGTGCTTGAAGTGGTCTACCTGATCTTCAATGAAGGCTATACCGCCACGGCGGGCGAAGACTGGATGCGACCGGCGCTGACCGATGAAGCGCTGCGGCTGGGCCGCATGCTGGCCGGCCTGGCACCTGATGAAGGCGAGGTGCAGGGCCTGCTGGCCTTGATGGAGTTGCAGGCTTCACGGGCAGCAGCCCGCGTCGATGCACGGGGACGCCCGGTGCTGCTGATGGAGCAGGACCGCAGCCGCTGGGACCGCCTCCTGATACGGCGCGGGCTGGGCGCGCTGAAGGATGCCGAGGCGCTTGCGAAAGCGGGCGCCAGGCCACTGGGTTCCTACGCACTGCAGGCATCGATCGCTGCATGCCATGCGCGCGCTGCGCGGGGCGAAGACACCGACTGGGCACGCATCGCTGCCATCTATGACGCGCTGGCACAGGCCACGCCTTCGCCGGTCATCGAGCTCAACCGCGCCGTCGCAGTCGGCATGGCCTTCGGCCCTGCTGCGGGGCTGGCGATTGTCGATGCGCTGGGTGCCGAGAAGTCATTGCAGAACTACCAGTGGCTGCCCAGTGTGCGTGGCGACCTGCTGGTCAAACTGGGCCGCCATGACGAGGCAAAAGCAGAGTTCGAGCGCGCCGCAGAACTCGCCGGCAACGCGCGTGAACGTGAGCTGCTGCTGGAGCGTGCCGCGCAGCTGTCCACCACCTGAGGCCACCGCTGGCTGCACGACAATCAGTGCATGACGAAACTCCATCCCGCCCCCGCACCTGTCGAATTTGAAGATGAATACATTGCCAGCCTGACGGACCTGTTTGAGAACAAGGTCGTGTTCAACAAGGTGCTGGGGCTGAAACTCACGATGGTCACACCCGCCATCGCCAGGGCGCGCATCGACATGAGGCCCGAGCTGGTCGGCCACTACAGCTACAACCGCGTGCACGGCGGTGTAGTCAGTGCAGCGCTGGATGCGCTGGCGGGCCTGGCCGTGATGGCCGCCATAGGTGCGCGGCACATGGACGAAACGCCGTTGCAACGCGTCAACCGCTTTGCCAGGCTGGGCACCATCGATCTGCGGGTCGACTACCTGCGCCCGGCCATCGGTGATCATTTTGAATTGCAGGCCGAAGTGCTTCGGCTTGGCTCACGGGTGGCGAGCACGCGCATGGAATTTTTCGGCGCGGACGGCAAGCTGCTGTCGACCGGCGCGGGGGCCTACATCGTTTCCTGATCAGGCGGGTTTGGGAATCTTGCGCGGCCGGCCCAAATCGTCGATCGCCACATAGGTCAGGCTGGCTTCGGTCACCTTGATGTATTTGCCCTGGTTGCGCAGGCGTTCGGCATAGACCTCCATCTGTATCGTGATCGACGTTGTGCCGATGCGTGTGACGGACGCAAAAAATGACAGCAGGTCGCCGACGCGAACCGGTTGCTTGAAGATGAACTGGTTGACCGCCACCGTGGCCATACGGCCATCGACGTAACGCGCAGGCAGCACGGCACCGGCCAGGTCAACCTGCGACATCACCCAGCCGCCAAAAATGTCGCCGTTGGCGTTGCAGTCGCCCGGCATGGGGATGACCTTGAGCACGAGTTCGCCTTCGGTGGGCAGGTCTACCGTGGGGATGTGTGGCGGAGTACCTGAGTGGGCGCTTGATTCAGAAGACATAGGCACAATCTGCAAAGAAGTTTCAACAAATCAAAAACAACACAACGATTGTCCCCCATGCGCTCCCGAGCCTCCAGCCTTGATTCCCACCATGCCATGCCACCGGTCGTCACGACCACCGGTGCCAGCCCGCAGCCCGTTCCCGCGCGATCCGATTGGGACACGCTCAAGCGCCTGTTTCCCTACCTGTGGGATTACAAATGGCGCGTGATGGCCGCGCTTGTGTTTGTGCTGGCGGCCAAGCTGGGCAACGTCGGCGTGCCGGTGTTGCTCAAGACCCTGGTCGATGCCATGAGCATCAAACCTGGCAATGTGCAGGCCGTGCTGGTGGTGCCGGCAGCGCTGTTGCTGGGTTATGGCTTGCTGCGGCTGTCGACCTCACTGTTTACAGAGCTGCGCGAGCTGGTGTTTTCAAAAGCCACCCATGGTGCATCACGCAAGATATCGCTGGAAGTGTTCCGTCACCTGCACGCCCTCAGCCTGCGCTTTCACCTGGAGCGGCAGACGGGCGGCATGACGCGTGACATCGAGCGTGGCACGCGTGGCGTGCAATCGCTGATTTCCTATTCGCTCTACAGCATCATTCCCACGCTGTTTGAGGTGGGCCTGGTCCTGAGCATCCTGGCGGTGAAGTTTGATGCGTGGTTCGCGTGGATCACGCTGGCGGCGCTGGTGCTCTACATCACCTTCACCGTGACCGTGACGGAGTGGCGCAGCAAGTTCCGCAAGGAGATGAACGAGCTCGACTCATCGGCCCACAGCCGTGCGATTGACTCGCTGCTCAATTACGAAACAGTCAAATACTTCAATAACGAGAATTTTGAGGCCACACGTTACGACTACAACCTGAATAAATACCGGCGCGCCGCCATCAGGAGCCAGACGACGCTGAGCATGCTGAACACCGGCCAGCAACTCATCATTGCCGCGGGACTGGTGGCCATGCTGTGGCGGGCGACGCAGGGCGTGGTCGATGGCCGCATGACGCTGGGTGACCTGGTGATGGTCAACGCCTTCATGATCCAGCTCTATATTCCGCTGGGTTTTCTCGGCGTGATTTACCGCGAGATCAAACAGAGCCTGACCGACCTGGACAAGATGTTCACGCTGCTGGAGAAAGAGCAGGAGATTGCCGATGAGCCTGCTGCGCAGCCGATACGGATTGACGAAGAGCCGGCCGTGCGCTTCGAGAACGTGAGCTTTGCCTATGAAGCGGCCAGACCGATTCTGAAGAACGTGAGTTTTGAAATCCCGCCCGGCAAGACCGTGGCGGTGGTCGGTTCATCCGGTGCCGGCAAATCCACGCTCGCGCGATTGCTGTTCCGCTTTTACGACGTGCAGGGTGGCCGCATCACCATCGCCGGGCAGGACATCAAGCAGGTTACACAAGCCAGCGTGCGGCAGGCCATTGGCATCGTCCCGCAGGATACGGTGCTGTTCAACGACACGGTTGAATACAACATCGCCTACGGCAAGCCCGGCGCTTCACATGAAGATGTGGTGGCGGCGGCCCGCGCCGCACGCATCCATGACTTCATCGTCTCGACGCCGGTGGGCTACAACACCATGGTCGGGGAGCGCGGCCTGAAACTCTCAGGCGGCGAGAAGCAGCGTGTGGCGATTGCGCGCACCCTGCTGAAGAATCCACCCGTCGTGATTTTTGACGAAGCCACCTCGGCGCTGGACTCGGCCAATGAACGCGCCATTCAGGGCGAGCTGCGCGCCGCCGCACAAAACAAGACCACGCTCGTCATTGCGCACCGATTGTCGACGGTTGTCGACGCGCATGAGATTCTGGTGATGGAGGCTGGCGAGATTGTGGAACGGGGAACACATGCCGAGCTGCTTGCCGTGGGGCAGAGGTATTTGAGGATGTGGACCCTGCAGCAAAGCTCTGATTAAAGCCTGTGCATTGCGACTGATCACGCTCCCCTGCGGGAAGCACGCCTTTTGAGTTGGGTCTGCCCCCACCGCGCCAGCGCCGAGAACCAGGCAGACGCGCGAGACGGCATCAGACGGAACAACCAGTCACCGACATGCGCATCCAGGCCTATACGCAGGCGCGTCGTGTTGCCCTGTACGGCCTTCAGGATGGCAGCCGCTGCCTCGTCTGCGCTCGTGCGGGCCAGGCGCCTGAACTGGGAGTGCAGCGCTTGCGGGCTGTCGGCAATGACCGCGATATCACCCAGCCGCGCCTGCTCGACCAGACGGGTGCGTATGCCGCCGGGGTGCACACACAGCACACGCACGCCGTGGAGGTGGGTGTCGACTTCATCGTCTTGCCCTCCGCTGCCGTCACCCCGGAGTTCTTCGCGTAGCGCGTCCGAGAACGCGCGTACCGCAGCCTTGCTGGCGTTGTAAATCGATTGGGTCGGCAGTGACACCATCGCGAACACGCTCGACAGGTTGACGATCACGCTGCCTGGGCGGGTCTGCATTTGTGGACTGAAGGCCCGGCAGCCATGCACAACACCCCAGAAGTTGATGTTCATCAGCCAGTGCGCATCGTCCAGCAACAGGCTTTGTACAGGGGCAACCATGGCCACGCCGGCGTTGTTGATGAGGACGTCTGTACCACCCAGGTCCTGCAGGGCGCGTGCTGCCAGCGCATCAACCGCTGCAGCCTGTGACACATCGCAGACCTGCGCCAGGCAGATGCAGCCCTGTTGCAACAAACTGGCTGCCACCAGTTCAAGCCGCACGGCATCCACATCGGCAATCAGCAATCGCGCGCCCTGCGCGCCGAACGCATGTGCCAGTGCTTCGCCAATGCCTGAAGCAGCACCGGTGATGACCACCGTTTTACCGACAAGAGATGTCATGCTCATCGCCTGCGCAGTCTACTTTGGCGGCGCGTGCGAGGTGCGCCCCAACACGGTTTCTGCCCGGCGCGACCTCTTGAGCGGATAGACAAACTGCGTCAGCCAGTGCTCGGGGCCATGCGCCCGGTCGTCCGTCAACCCATAGGCGGGCGGGTAACGCCGCGTGATATGCGCTGTGCCAAAAAGCATGTCCCACACAAACAGCAGGTTGCCGTAGTTGCCGGTGTAATGGCCCACGCCGTCATCCTGCACCAGCGCATGGTGCGCATAGTGCGTGGCCGGGGTCGAAATCGTGCGTTCCACCACCCAGGCCAGCGGGCTGAGCACAGGGTAGCTGTAGAGCCACTGGTCCCATCGCACGGCTGAATGTGCACCAATGATCACCGTCAGTTTGACGATGGAGTAAACCACGTAGACCCAGCCAAAACCCAGGTAAATGAGTACGCCCGACAGCCACAGCCCGGGCATCAGTGCGTAATAAAAGACATTGTTGCGGTACACGATGCGCACACTCATATAGGCCGCCGAGTGGTGCGCCCGGTGCAGTGGCCACATGAAGGAGGTGTGACTCAGCCGGTGCCAGAAATATTGCGTCAGGTCATCGGCCAGTAACAGCACCAGGACCATTTTCCACACGGGCCAGGCCGCCAGTGCGTCACGATGCTGGGGCATCAGCCACACGCACAAGGCGTCAGCGGCAGCCACCACGGCACCTGCAATCAGCGGGAACATCAGTGTCACGGCGATGTCGAGCCGGTTGTCCTGCGCGGAGGCTTCAGGTGCAAGGAAGCGCCGCTGCACGATCTCGGCCAGCGCGAAGGCGCCAAGCACCGAGACAACGGCGATCAATTGCACAGTTTGGGTTTGCACCATTGGCCTTTCATGCAGGGATGGACCAGTTTTTATTCTTTCGCCCTGCAGCTTGATTCAGGCCCGGACAGCTTGAGGAAACACGGTATTGCCGTGAATCCATACACAAGTGTATTGAGCGTCAAAAACCCTGTCAAGAGACGCTTCCGCGAGATGTCCGCAATCGTCCACCCGCTTTTGACAGGCTTCAGGTACGTGACTACAGTACACATGTGTATCGAAATGCCTGCGATTGCCGACTGTCCTTAAAACCACAACAAAATGAAGCGTTTTTGTATTGCAGCCGTGCTGGCCATGTCTTGCATTGCGGCGCTTCTGTATGCCAAAAGCGAGCAGATCATCCTGGGCGCAGAGGCCTATATGTTCGGCTATCCGCTGGTCATCATGGACATCACGCGTGCCAATGCGGCGCTCACGCTGGGGCCTGAAAATACGCTGCGCAAGGTTCGCCAGTTTCCCGATGTGATGTTTCGGGACGTGGTGCGTCCGAACGTTGACACGCTTTACACCACCGGCTTTATCGATATGGCACAAGGCCCGTGGGTATTCGAAATGTCACCCAACGACACCCGTTACGAAGTCATGCCTTTCATGGACGCGTGGACCAATGTGTTTGCGGCGCCCGGTACACGCAGTACCGGCACGGCAGGAGGACGATTCCTGCTGGTAGGGCGTGCCTGGTCAGGCAAGGTTCCGGCCGGGATGACCTTGTTGCGTTCGCCGACGCAAATCGTCTGGTTGATAGGCAGGACCCAGACCAACGGCGTGGCCGACTATCCCCGGGTGCATCGCTTGCAGGATGGCCTTTCGTTACGCAAGCTGGTGGATTGGCAGACAGGCAGGCAGGCATTGGCTCCCGTCTGGCAAGCGGCACAAACCAGACCCGCCCCGCCGATTGAGCAAATGAAGGCCATGTCTGCCGAGGCTTTCTTCAACCGGCTGTCACTGCTGATGGTCGGGAACCCCCCGGCCGCGGCGGACGGACCCATGATGGTGAAGCTGTCGCGAATCGGTCTGGTCCCTGGCCGGCCGCCGCAATGGGGCTGGCCTGATCGCATGGCCATCGGCCTGGGACGCTGGCTGGCGGACTTCACGGTTGCCAAAGAACTCAGGAAACCACGTGACATGGTGCATGGCTGGTCAACGCCGCCAGCCATTCTGGGCAACTATGGGACCTACTACAACACGCGCGCTGTGGTCGCCATGGTGGGGCTGGGTGCCAACCTGCCTGAGGATGCAACGTATCCCAACACCTCCGTCGATCAGGACGGCCAGGCCTTGAATGGAAGCCGTCGCTACCGTCTGCACATGAGCGCCGCCGGACTGCCGCCGGTGAACGCGTTCTGGTCCATCACGGCCTATGGGCGCGACGATTTCCTGATCGACAACCCATTGCAGCGTTACGCCCTCGGTGACAGGGACCCGCTGGTCTACAACGCAGATGGTTCACTGGATATCTACATACAGTCCGATGCACCGGCCAATGACAAGACGAGAAACTGGCTGCCGGTCAAACACGGTCAGCCCTTTCTGCTGAACGCCCGTCTCTACTGGCCCAAACCCGCCGCACTTGACGGGACATGGGCCATGCCTGCGGTGGAGCGCCTCGACCCGTGATGCCTGAGGGGCTGGCCTGACAACCGGCTTATGGGATTGCCCCTAGACGCCGCGTGGTCCCAAGCCCGCATAATTAAATGATGGAAACCAAATGGTTAGAAGATTTCGTCAGCCTGGCTGAAACCCGCAGCTTCAGCCGCTCGGCCCAATTGCGACACGTCACGCAACCCGCCTTCTCGCGTCGTATCCAGGCGCTGGAAGCCTGGGCGGGCACGGACCTGGTGGACCGCAGTTCTTACCCCACGCGCCTCACGCCGGCCGGTGAAACCCTCTACAACCAGTCGCTTGAAATGCTGCAGGGCCTGCAGTCCACGCGGGCCATGCTGCGCGGTCACACATCAGCCGGTCAGGACGTCATCGAATTTGCTGTGCCGCACACGCTGGCGTTTACCTTTTTCCCTGCATGGGTCAGCAGCCTGCGTGAAAAGTTTGGTCCCATCAAGAGCCGGTTGATCGCACTCAACGTGCACGATGCCGTGCTTCGGCTGGTCGAAGGCAGTTGCGATCTGCTGATCGCCTATCACCATGACTCGCAACCTTTTCAGCTCGATCCGGGCCGCTACGAGATGGTCACGCTGGGCCAGGAAGTACTGTCGCCCTATGTCAAACCGAATGCCGAGGGTGAACCGATGTTCCGCCTGCCGGGTCGCGCTGGCCAGCCGCTGCCCTACCTCGGCTACGCGCCGGGCGCTTACCTTGGGCGGGTCGTTGATTTGATCCTCAAGCAGTCGAGCACGGCGATACACCTCGACAGGGTCTATGAAACCGACATGGCTGAAGGCCTCAAGGCAATGGCGCTTGAGGGCCATGGCATTGCATTTCTGCCGTCAAGCGCGGTGAAAAAAGAACTGCGCGCCAGAAAGCTGGTCAGCGCCGGCGACAAGCTGGAAATGACCATGGAGATCCGTGTTTACCGCGAGCGGCCGGCTTCCAGTGAGTCAGCCAAGAGCCATGCGCAGGCCTTGTGGACATTTCTGCAAACGCAGGCAGCGCCCAAAACCGCGCCGCAGGGGCAAAAATCAACGACCAAGTAGTAACCCTTACGTCTTATTAAAAAAATGCATGACTGTTGCCTGAAACGGCATTGGTGTTTTTGACGGCTCAAATTTACAGTGCCTGACCCCTGTGCAACAGGTGAACGGTGGGTGCAGGCTGACATAAATCTTGCGCCGGCCATTGCACTTCGGGGGTTGGCACAAAGACTGCTTGCATCCTCTGTCAGGACGGGGGCCTCGCAGAGTGCACCACATTGGGGACGCGACGGAACAGCCGGAAATCCCTGATACGAACTGCATTTTCAGGTCTTTGAATCAACGAAAACACCTCTAAAAACGTTCTGGAAGGGCACGGGTAAACCTTGGGGTTAGCCCTTGTAACGACTCTCTAGAATGGCATTCACCAACGTTTTATTTTGAATACAGGACACAGCATGAAACTCAAACTAGTCGCCCTCTCCATCGCCTTGCTCGCAACCGGCGGCGCTTTTGCCCAGGCCACCGATACGATCGCCAAGGTCAAGGCCTCCGGCGTGGTCACCATGGGCGTTCGCGACTCCTCTGGTGCGCTGTCCTACACACTGGGTGACGGCAAATACACCGGTTACCACGTCGAGATCTGCAGCCGCGTGATCGCTGCCCTCGAAAAGGCTGCTGGCCGCAAGCTGGAAATCAAATATCAGCCAGTCACCTCACAAAACCGCATCCCGCTGGTCCAGAACGGCACCGTTGATATCGAGTGTGGCTCCACCACCAATAACGCCGCGCGCCAGAAGGATGTCGCCTTCCTGGACACCACCTTTGTTGAAGAAGTCCGTATCGCCGTGAAGGCCAACTCTGGCATCACCACGATCGCCCAGCTCAACGGCAAGAATGTGGCCACCACCACCGGCACCACATCCGTCCAGACCCTGCGCAAGAACGAGCGCGCCACCGGCGTTGACTTCAAGGAAGTCTTCGGCAAGGACCATTCCGACAGCTTCCTGCTGCTTGAGTCCGGCCGCGCTGACGCTTTTGTGATGGACGGCTCCATCCTGGCCGGCAACATCGCCACCGCCAAGAACCCGGCCGACTTCAAGATCGTCGGTGAAGTGCTCAGCGTTGAACCTATCGCCATCATGATTCGCAAGGACGACGCCGCTTTCAAGAAGCTCGGCGACGACACCATCAAGGCCATGATCAAGGCCGGCGACATGGACAAACTCTGGACCAAGTGGTTCCTGTCCCCAATCCCTCCGAAGAACACCAAGGTCGGTCTGGCATTGAGTGAGAGCACCAAGGCTGCCTGGGCCAACCCCAATGACAAGCCCATGGAAGACTACGCCAAGAAGTAAATCCGGCTTGAATCCGGGTAAAAGCGCTTGAAGTGATACAAACCCCGTCCCTGATTTTTCACGGCGGGGTTTGTCATTTGCACCAAGGCTTTTTAGGTTTTGAACAACATCAATAACAGTAGGCTGGAGTAAGCATGACCTGGGACTGGAAAGTATTTTTGCAAGATGACGGCAGCGGCCGTACCTATCTGCAATGGATGTTCGACGCCTGGGGCTGGACCCTGGCCGTAGCGGGTGCCTCTTGGGTCGTCGCCATGGTTTTTGGCGCCCTTATCGGCACCATGCGGACCCTGCCCAACAGCCCATGGCTGGTACGTTTTGCCAACGCCTGGGTTGAACTCTTTCGCAATGTGCCTTTGCTGGTACAGATCTTTATCTGGTACTTTGTCATCCCCAAGATTTTCCCGGCGATGAAAGACCTGCCAAGTTTCATCCTCGTGGTGTTCGGCCTCGGATTTTTCACGTCCTCGCGTATTGCCGAGCAGGTCAGGGCCGGCATCCAGGCCTTGCCGCGCGGCCAGCGTTACGCTGGCATGGCCATGGGCTTCACCACGGCCCAGACCTATCGCTATGTGATCCTGCCGATGGCGTTTCGCATCATCCTGCCGCCGCTGACCAGCGAGTCCATGAACCTGCTGAAAAACTCGTCTGTGGCATTTGCCGTGTCGATTGCCGAACTCACCATGTTCGCGATGCAGGCCCAGGAAGAAACGTCAAGAGGCATTGAAATCTACCTGGCGGTGACCGTGCTGTACGCGGCGTCCGCCTTTGCGGTCAACCGTATCTTTGCGCTGATCGAAAAGAAAATGCAGATACCGGGCTTTGTGGTGGCCGGTGCAACAGGTGGAGGACACTGACATGTTTGGACTCGACCTGAGTTTCCTGAGCTGGGACATTATTTCCAAGTTCGTCATCAAGGGCTTTAT
>JAZKCB010000197.1:0-11341 GCA_040388335.1 Pseudomonadota bacterium
GTGTCGGGCGGGCAGCTGGCTTCGAGTTTTTTTTCGATGTAACGCACCGCGTCATAGCCAAAATACCCCGCCAGCCCACCGCAAAAGCGCGGCAAGCCGGGCCGCAGCGCCACCTTGAAGCGCTTCTGGTAATCGCTGATGAAATCAAGCGGGTTTTGTTTTGAGGTTTCAACCACCTTGCCGTCCGTCACCACTTCGGTGACGACGTCGGGGCCGAAGCCCGATGCGCGCACCAGTGTGCGGGCTGGCAGGCCTATGAAGCTGTAGCGGCCAAAGCGCTCGCCGCCAACGACGGATTCGAGCAGGAAGCTGTATTTGCCGCCGTCTTTTGAAAACGCGAGTTTGAGATACAGCGACAGCGGGGTTTCAAGGTCGGCAAACGCTTCCACCATCAGCGGGATGCGGTTGTAGCCCTGGCCGGCAAGGCTTTTGAATTCGAGTTCAGTAATCACAAGTGTTCCTTCGCAGGTGGCCGGCTTCTGCAGTCATGGCCACGGGTCATTCAAATCGCCCGGAGTCCGGGCAGATACAGCTGGCGTTGGCCAGGGGCATCAGAAAATAGGAAGTGGGATGTCGCGGCGACCTGAGGGACGCGCAGGTCAGCGGGTGACCGGAAACGATTCAGGCGCGCGAAGAAGAGCAGGTACGCCAGGGCCAGGCTCCCCGGTCGCCTTGACCTGTCTGAATGATGCGGTGAATGAACATACAGGACAAAGTGTATCAAAGACCTATGCGCTGACCAGCTGGCCGTTGTCTGGCAAGGCCAAAAATGGCGCAGTTACAACAAAAGCGCCATCCGGCAAAAAACGCCAGCGCCCGTCCACCTCGAAAACCCTATTGCCGGCGTCACAAAGCACCCTGAAAATGGGCATACAAAAAAGAACGCTCGTTCGTTTTTAGTACTTTAAAAAGGAGACTTTCATGAACCTCAAGAAAAAACTCGCCGCAGCACTGGCAGGCCTGACCCTGTCGCTCGGCGTCCTCGCAGCCCCCATGGAAGTCTCGGGCATCAAGCTGGACGACCCGGTTGATCTCGCGGGCGCCAAGCTCCAGCTCAACGGCGCAGGCATTCGTTACAAGGCCGTGTTCAAGGTCTATGTGGCCGCCATGTACCTGGGGAAAAAGGCATCCACACCCGAAGAGGTCTATGCCGCCACCGGCCCCAAACGCATGAGCATCACGCTGGTGCGCGAAATCGACTCCAACGAGCTCGGCAAAAGCTTTACCAAGGCGTTTGAAGAAAACACGCCCAAGAACGAGATGATGAAACTGATCCCCGGCCTGATCAAGATGGGCCAGATTTTTGCCGCACAGAAAAAACTCAATGCGGGCGAGTCTTTCACCATCGACTGGATCCCCGGCACCGGCACCATCATTTCCGTCAAGGGTGTGCCGCAGGGCGATGCCTTCAAGGAGCCCGAATTCTTCACGGCCCTGATGCGCATCTGGTTTGGACCCAGCCCCGCAGACTACCGTCTCAAGGACCAGTTGCTGGGCAAACCGGCCTGAGGCCACAACATGCTCGGCTCAGCCTCAACGGGGTGGGGGAGTCATTCGGATTCTGGATTCTTTCTGTCCTCCCGAACTGGATCCGGGATCCTTCCCCCACTTCGTCCACGATGGATTGCGGATCAAATCCGCAATGACGGGCAACAGCAATTCAGTCTGGGTGCGTGTCACCGACGCAATTGCAGAAAGAGTCCTTCCAGCGAATCAACAAATCCATTCGCATCCACCACGCGCACCGGCTCGCCATGGTTGTAGCCGTAAGTCACCAGCACCACAGGGCAACCCGCCGCCCGCGCAGCCTGCGCATCATTGCTCGAATCACCCACCATCAGCGTACGCTCAGGCGATGTACCCAGCGCTTCACAGGTTTTCAGAAGCGGCAGCGGGTCCGGCTTTTTGCGCTCGAACGAATCACCGCCAAACACCTCGCTGAAAAATCCGACCAGCCCCTTGAGCCGGAGCAATTGGTGTGCGAATGACAGGGGTTTATTGGTCAGGCAGGCCAGTTTCAATCCGGCTCGCTGCAGCCCCTGCAAGCCTTCGAACACGCCAGCGTACACCGCAGAATGCTGGCCATTGATGGCGTCGTAATGCATCTGGTAAGAGGCAAACGCGGCATCAAAAAGGGCGGGTGCGCGCGTATCGGCTGGTGCCATGTGGTCAAGCACCGAACGGATCAGATGCTCCGAGCCCTTGCCCACCATGCGCTCGACAAGTGGCAGATCAACCTGGGGATTGCCGTTCAAGGACAAGTCGCTGAGCATCAGATTAAGCGCCGCTACAAAGTCGCCCAGGGTGTCGACCATGGTGCCGTCGAGGTCAATGATGGCAGCGTCGAGACGATTTAAAGTGGGGAATCGTTTTTCCACGGAATTCATTTCATGCACAAGGTTTCCATTCGTCCACATATTGTCGAGAGGGTCATGGCCCGCCGGGGCAAACTCCACTGGTTTGATTCGCTGGACCCCAAACGCACCGCGCTGATCGTCATCGACATGCAGGGCACGTTCTGCGAGCCGGGCTCACCTGCCGAGGTAGCACCTTCGCGGGAGATTGTGCCGCCTCTGAATCAGCTCACACGCGAGCTACGGAAAAAGAAGGTGCCCGTGTTCTGGGTGCTGCATGCCAACACCCACAGGGGCGACAAGAGCGACTGGGAGGTTTTTTTCAACAACGTCGTCAATGACGATGTTCGTACCCGGACCATGGAAAGCTTGAGCCCCGGCCGCCAGACGGTCTGGAAGGATCTGGAAACGTCGCCCGAAGATATCGTCATTGTCAAAAACCGCTACAGCGCGCTGATTGCCGGCTCATCGACACTGGAGCCCATGCTGCGCAACTACGGTATCAACACCCTGCTGATCGCGGGTACAAAAACCAATGTCTGCTGCGAATCCACAGGCCGTGACGCAATGATGCTGGACTTCAAGGTGGTGATGCTGTCCGACTGCTGCGCGGCCTTATCAGACGATGAACACCTGGCCACGCTGGAAACATTCATCCAGCAGTTTGGCGATGTCATGAGTTCGGATGAAGCGCTTGAAAGGCTGAAGTAGCCTTTCAGGCAACCATCATTTCGCCAGCTCTACCCGCATCGCGTCAATCACGCCCTTGTAGTCAGGCTTGCCGAAGATGGCGCTGCCGGCCACAAAGGTGTCCGCCCCTGCTGCAGCGACGCGGGCGATGTTGTCGGTCTTGATGCCGCCATCGACTTCCAGGCGGATGTCCTTGCCGGACGCATCAATGCGCTTGCGTGCGTCTTCAATCTTGCGCAGGGCCGAATCGATAAAACCCTGGCCGCCAAAGCCCGGGTTGACGCTCATGATGAGAATGAGGTCGATGTCGTCAATCACCCAGTCCAGCACATCCATGGGCGAAGCGGGGTTGAACACCAGCCCGGCCTTGCAGCCTTTGGCCTTGATCGCCTGGATGCTGCGGTGCACATGGCCTGTCGCATCGGGGTGAAAGCTGATGAGGTCAGCGCCCGCATCGGCAAAAGCGGCTGCCAGCGCATCCACCGGCTGGATCATCAGGTGCACATCAATCGGCACTGCCGTGCCGTCGGCCTTTTTGGCATGCGGCTTGAGGGCCTGGCAAATCATGGGGCCGAAGGTCAGGTTGGGCACGTAATGGTTGTCCATCACGTCGAAGTGGATCCAGTCGGCACCGGCCGCAATCACGGCCTTGAGTTCATCACCCAGGCGGGCAAAGTCGGCGGACAAAATCGAGGGGGCGATCCGGTAGGCAGGTTTGTTTGTGCTCATGGTCAGATTGTCGCAGCAAGCTGCTGGCCCCGCGGGGCCAGCACCGTTGCCGGCAGGTTTTCACAGAGGCGGGTTAACATGGACGACTGGCCTTCCAGTCGCTTTTTGTGCGTCACCGCCAGATTTCCCGGGTCACGTATACGTCATGCCAAAGTACCAGTTTTCCTGCGAAGCCGTTCCGCAATATGTTCCCGACCAATCCTCGCCCGAGGATTCGGTTTACGGCTTTGCCTACACGATCACCATCACCAATACCGGCGAAGTCACGGCCCAATTGATCTCGCGCCACTGGACCATTGTTGACGCCAGCGGCATGGCCGAAGAGGTCAAGGGACTGGGCGTGGTTGGTCACCAGCCTTTGCTCAAGCCTGGCGAATCATTCCAGTACAGCAGCGGCGCGCGGCTGCGCAAGCCCAGCGGCACCATGCACGGCAGTTATTTTTTTGTGGCTGAGGACGGCGAGCGCTTTGAATCGGAGATTCCGATGTTTGTGCTTGAAGCCAGCCCCGGCAGCAGCACGCCGGCACGCACGCTCCACTGATACTTTCCGCCAATCATGAGAGATCTTCGCACGCTGCTCAAGGCGCTGGACCCCCATGCGGGGCTGGCCGAGCGCCACATCTGGCTGATCAGTGTTTTCGAGTGGATACGCGGCGATGAAAGCTCGGTGCCTGCCTGCATCTCGCGGCTGCAGACCTTCATCACCACGGTGCAGGCGCAGCCGGATGTCGAAGCCCGACTGAAGGTATGGTGGCACAGGTTGATTGAGGAAGTCGACGTCACCACCCTGCTCGGCGATTTTGGCTTTGCGCCGCGTACCGCTTTCATGAGTGAGCTGGCCGAGCGCCTGCGCCGCAAGATGCTGCCCGGTACGCCTGAGACAAATGACGCGTCGGAGCTCTTCCCGCTGGTAGCGCCAACGCGTTTTGATGCGCAATGGCTGGGCGCACTTGAAGAACCCCTGGTGAAACAACTGGCGGCGCTTCTGTCAGATGAGCCCGAAGCCGACGCCCTGCACTGGCAGCACAGCCTGATGGATGCACTGACCTACTGCACGGCGCAGATACGCGCCACCGGCTTTTCACCTGAGTTGCGCCTGCGCATGGACAAGGCCGCCGGCGACGTGCGCGCTTTTCACGCACTGCCGGCCGACGTTGAAGGGCTGCGCAGCGCGCTGTTCAACCAGCAGGGGGACGAAGAAACCCTGCGCCTGATGATCCAGCAATACCGCGATCGGCTCGATGCCTGCCGTGTGGCCGTCAACAGCGTCTACAACCATCTTGAAGAAAACGGCATCTCCATCGGCATGGTGTTCCGCCTGCGCCAGCTGCGCGCACGTATCATGCGTGTGCGCGAGCTGCTCGATGCACTGCTCTCGCCAACACCGGCCATGACGGCCGTACGCCTGCTGATACGGCGCGTCATCATCGGCCAGGAAAGCAAAAGCATAGGCGCCCTCATCAGCGTCAACTCGACCCTGCTGTCGGCCAAGATGGCCGAGCGCAGCGCCGAGACCGGTGAGCGCTACATCACCCGCGACCGCGCCGAGTACAAGGAGATGCTGGGCAAGGCGATGGGCGGCGGCGCGGTGACCGCCCTGACAACCCTGCTGAAGTTCATGGTCGTGGCGGTCGGCCTCTCCGCTTTCTGGAGCGGCTTCTGGGCCGGCGTGGCGTACTCGGCCAGCTTCATCATGATCCAGCTGCTGCACCTGACGCTGGCGACCAAACAGCCCGCGATGACGGCACCGGCCATGGCCGCCAAGCTCAAGGACATCAACTCGGCCGATGCGGTGAGCGAGTTTGTCGATGAAGTCACGCACCTGGTGCGCTCGCAGGTGGCCGCCGTCTTTGGCAATGTCTTCATGGTGATACCGGCCGTGCTGCTGGTCAATGTGCTCGTGCAGTTGCTGCTCGGCCACCCCATGATCAGCCACAAGGAAGCCGAGCACGTTTTGCACACGCTCACGCTGCTCGGCCCCACACTGCTCTGGGCTGCATTTACCGGCATGATTCTTTTTGCAGCCAGCATGATTGCGGGCTGGGCCGAGAACTGGTTTGTACTGCACAGGCTGGGCTCCGCCATTCGCCACAACCCGCGCTTTACAGCCGTGCTCGGTGCTGAACGTGCAGCAAGGTGGTCTGCCTTCACGCGAGAAAACATCTCCGGTTTTGCCTCCAACATTTCGCTGGGTTTCATGCTGGGGCTGATACCGCCTGTCACTGGATTTTTCGGGTTCGAGCTTGAAGCACGCCACGTCACGCTGTCGACCGGCCAGCTCGCGGCAGCGGCATCGTCGATGGGTCTTGAGGTGCTCAAGATGCCGATTTTCTGGTGGTCGGTTGCGGCAATTCCCCTGATAGGCGCGCTCAACCTTGGCGTGAGTTTTTACTGCGCCTTTCGCCTGGCATTGCAGGCGCACAACGTCAGCGGCGTGGACCGCGCGCGCATTCGCGCCGAGATCTGGCAGCGCTGGCGCAGTCATCCGCGCAGCTTTTTTGTGCCCGGATAAAACCCTGCTTTTTGAAGGGCTACGTTGGGCAAAAAGGCATTTCCGGCCTTGTCCTACAGGCCCCGGGACATCGCGCCGCTAAATTAAAGCCTCAGTTCCGCGCGAAGCCCTTTCGCGCTGTTGTGAATCAACTTTCCACAGACCACGGTCAGGGCTTCGCATCGTCATGCGGCGCCAAACAGGTCGTTGACGGCCTGTGACCACACAACAGGAGACACACCCGCATGAATGAACTCATGGCCATATGGGCCGAGTGGATCAAACCGTCCGCCGGATTGCCGACCGTGCAGTGGTCCATCCTTCTTGCGGTGGCGGCTGTTTCGGGCCACCTTGTTCATCGCTATACCGGCCTGCCCAAGGTGATTGGCTACTCGCTCATCGGTGCTTTTGCAGGCCTGGCAGGGTTCACCGGCGCGATATGGCCGCTGAGGGGCATCAGCCTGTTCCTGCTGGAGCTGGGTGTTGCGGTGGTTCTGTTTGAGGCTGGCGGCCGGCTTTCCCTGCGCTGGATTCGCCACAACCCCATGCTGCTGGTGCAAAGCCTGCTGGAAGCGGGCCTAACCTACCTGGCCGTTTACTGGGCACTGGACATGGCGGGCGCTCGTGAATCGGTCGCCCAGCCCCTGGCCCTACTGGCCATTGCAGCATCGCCGGCGGTGCTGGCCCGGGTGTTGTTGGACACACGCGGCGCGGGCCCGGTAAGCGAACGTGCCATGACACTTTCGACGCTGAACTGTCTCTACGCGCTCACCCTGTGCAGTGCCAGTGCGGGCATGCTGAGCCGGGGCCGCACCTCGCTGACAAACCTGAGTCTGACCGATACTTTTTACCCTGTGCTGGTGGTACTGGGTCTGTCCATCGTGGTCGGCGCAGTGCTGGCACTGACGCTGCGCATGGCCCTGAGGGTGATGAGCCCTACCAGCGAGAACACCGCCATCCTGCTGTTGACGCTGATCGCCGCGGGCGCTGCCATCGCCGCAAATTTTGGCGGCTCGGCGCCGCTTTCCGCATTGCTGGGCGGCATGCTGCTCAAACAACTCAATCCGCGCCCATGGTCCTGGCCACGGCAGATGGGCACGGCATCAGCCATGCTGACCATGCTGATGTTTGTACTGGTGTCCGTGGTGGCCGCGCAGGCCGACTGGGGCACACCGATCGCCTTCCTTGTACTGATCATGGTGGTGGCACGTGCGCTGGCAAAAATTGTCGGGGTGGCGCTTGGCAATGTCGGTAGTGGCGCGAGCTGGAAGCAGGCGCTGTGGGTCGGGTTTGCGATGTCGCCAATGTCGTCTGTCGTGTTGTTTCTGGTCTCGCAGTTCGCCACCGCCTCGCCGGTGCTTGGCCGCCAGATCTCGGGCATCGCCCTGCCCGCCATCCTTTTGATGGAAGTGATGGGTGCAGTCCTGGCCACCATCGCCATTTATCTGGCGCGTGAAAGCGCCAAGCCCTGGTCGCTGAACCCACGCACCAATGCAAGAGAGCCCGCCAATGAGTCTTGAACCCTTCCAGAAATCAGGCGCGCTGTCGCTCGGCGTGGAGCTGGAGCTGCAACTCGTCAACACCCATGACTACGACCTCGCGCCCTATGCCGAAGACATGCTCAGGCTGATGGCAAAAATCCCGCTGCCGGGTACGGCGGTGCCCGAGATGACGTCGAGCATGATCGAAATATCGACCGGCATCTGCCAGTCGCCGTCAGAAGTGCTGGGCCAGCTCACGCAGATCCGTGATGCGCTGGTCAAAAGCGCCGACAAGCTCAACATCGCCGTGGTCGGCGGCGGCACCCACCCCTTCCAGAAATGGCATGAACAGCGCATTTACGACAAGCCGCGCTTTCGCGAACTGACCGAGCTTTACGGCTACCTGACCAAGCAGTTCACCATCTTCGGCCAGCACGTGCATGTCGGCTGCCCGAGCGCCGACATCGCGCTGCTGACGCTGCACCGCATGTCGCGCTATATCCCGCACTTCATCGCGCTGTCGGCATCGTCGCCTTATGTGCAGGGCCAGGACACGGCCTTTGACTCGGCCCGGCTCAACTCGGTATTTGCGTTTCCGCTGTCGGGCCGCGCGCCGTTTGCGCTGACCTGGGACGACTTCACGGCCTACTACAACAAGATGACCGGCACCGGCGTGGTCAAGAGCATGAAGGACTTCTACTGGGATATTCGCCCCAAACCGGAGTTCGGCACCATCGAGATCCGCGTCTTCGACACCCCGCTGACGATTGAAAAAGCCGCCGCGCTGTCGGGTTTTGTGCAGGCGCTGGCCTCCTGGTTCATGAACGACCAGCCCTTCATGCCGACCGAAGACGACTACCTGGTCTACACCTACAACCGCTTCCAGGCCTGCCGCTTCGGCATGGACGCGGTGTACGTGGACCCGGGCACCGGCCAGCACATGCCGCTGCGCGAGCACATCCACCTCACCCTGCGCCAGATCGAGCGCCACGCCGACAGCTTCAACGCGGGTGCTTTCATCCACATGCTGCAAAGCAGCGTCGAGCGGTCG
This sequence comes from Pseudomonadota bacterium, assembly GCA_040388335.1. Classification (GTDB taxonomy): domain Bacteria; phylum Pseudomonadota; class Gammaproteobacteria; order Burkholderiales; family Burkholderiaceae_C; genus Polaromonas. Next base: position 8,797 of record JAZKCB010000197.1, read on the forward strand.
GAAAACGACGCGCGCTGGCTGCGTGACAAGCAGGCGAGGGAGCAGCTGCTGCCGGAAGTCATTCGCCAGGCGGCAATGCGTTTTCGCGGCACGCTGGCGCACAGCCAGCAGGCCTGACGTACCGATTCCGTTCATTTTTTAACGTATACGTTAAAAAATAGGAAAAAGTTAACCCGGGTATTAACATTTCGGCTTCGGCGCCTGTTTTGGGCATCACAAAACCCAAAAACCGGCCAAAAACGGCCTTTTTCAGGCATCAAATCCGCCTTCAGACCAATAGATACGGGCGTGAGTAGCTACTGAAAACATAGCATTTCTCAAGTGATCTGAACTCAGATTTGTCAGCCTGACCTGCATGTATCCTCAAGCCATGGGTGAATTTGACCTGATTGAACGCTATTTCAAGCGCCCGGCGCGGCGCGCGGTGCTGGGCGTGGGCGACGACTGCGCACTGCTGCAGCCAACAGCCGGCATGCAGCTGGCGATCTCCAGCGACATGCTGGTCGAGGGGCGGCATTTCTTCCCGAATGTTGATCCGGCCGCGCTCGGCCACAAGGCGCTGGCCGTCAACCTCAGCGACCTGGCTGCCTGCGGCGCGACGCCTGTGGCCTTTACGCTGGCGCTGGCGCTGCCCAAAATTGACGAAAACTGGCTGCAGGGCTTTTCCACAGGCCTGCTGGCCCTGGCGGACGCCCACGGCTGCGAGCTGGTGGGCGGTGACACCACCCAGGGCCCGCTCAATATCTGCATCACGGTGTTTGGCGAGGTGCCGCGCGGCCAGGCGCTGCTCAGGTCAGGGGCCAAAGACGGCGACGACATCTATGTCAGCGGCACTTTGGGCGATGCCCGGCTGGCGCTGGAGGCACTGCGCGGCAAAGTCCGGCTGCCGCCCGACGCACTGGCGCAGGCCCGGGCCAGGCTGGAGCGGCCAGAGCCCCGCGTTGCGCTCGGGCAGGCGCTGCGCGGCATCGCCAGCTCTGCCATCGACATCAGTGACGGCCTGGCCGGCGATCTGGGCCACATCCTGAAGGCCTCGGGCGTGGGCGCGTCCATCGACACCGACGCCGCGCTTTCGCTCATGGCCGCCGCAGAGAGAAAGCTGGAATACGTGCTTTCGGGTGGCGACGACTATGAACTCGCATTGACGGCTGCGCCATCGGTCCGGGCGGCCGTCCAGGCGGCGGCAAGCCGGTCGGGCACGCCGGTCACCCGGATTGGCCGCATCGAGCCACACGCAGGTTTGCGCCTGGCGGACACGCAGGGCCGGGCGGTTGAGGGCAACTTCCGGTCTTTTGACCATTTCGCCTGAAGTCCCGGTTCCGCTCTGTCATTGCGGACCTGATCCGCCATCCATGATGGTTCAATCGCGGTGCCAGAGCAGGCATGGCTCCCGGGTCGAGCCCGGAAGGGCAAGCGCCAACCCATTGAATAAGCTTATTCAGAACACAGGGGGTGCCAGACGCTAAGATTGCTGACCCGGATCACGCCAGCCTGCCGCCAGCCGCCGGCCCGCAAGGCTGCCAGCCCAGACTCATCTGCAAAAATTTTTCCTCTTACACGCCAAAAGACCATGAGTGCCTTCCACGAAGAACGTGTGCTGAGCGTCCACCACTGGACCGACAAGCTGTTCACCTTCACCACCACACGCGACCCCGCGCTGCGGTTTTCAAACGGCCACTTCACCATGATCGGCCTGAAGGTCAATGACAAGCCGCTGCTGCGCGCCTACAGCATCGTCAGCGCCAACTATGAGGAGCACCTGGAGTTTTTGAGCATCAAGGTCGCTGACGGCCCGCTCACCTCGCGGCTTCAGCACATCCAGGTCGGCGACAGCATCATCGTCGGCAAAAAGCCCACCGGCACCCTGCTCATCGACTACCTGCTCCCTGGCAAGCGCCTGTATTTGCTGTCGACGGGCACCGGCCTGGCGCCCTTCATGAGCGTGATCCGCGACCCTGCCACCTATGAAGCGTTTGAGCAGGTCATCCTGGTTCACGGCGTGCGCCAGGCCGACGAGCTGGCCTATCACGACCTGGTCACCGACCACCTGCCCAAGCATGAGTTCCTGGGCGAGATGATCCAGAAGCAGTTGCTGTACTACCCGACGGTGACCCGCGAGTCCTACCGCAACATGGGCCGGGTGACCGACCTGATGGAATCCGGCAAGATGTTTGAGGATCTCAAGCTGCCCAATCTGGATGTCGCGAACGACCGCGTGATGATTTGCGGAAGCCCCCACATGCTCAAAGACCTCAAGCACATGCTGGAGACGCGTGGCTTCAAGGAAGGCACGACTTCAACACCCGGCGACTTCGTCGTCGAGCGAGCCTTTGCAGAAAAATAAGCACCTCGCTACCCAAAAATAGCAGCCCATGCCCCCAGGTGCATGGGCTTTTTCTTTGGCGGTGCGTGAAAACTGCGCCGTGCTGGTGCAAACACCCGTCTGACCGCGACCCAATTGGTGCACCGCAGCAGAATTTGCACCGAACCAAATGTTCTATTGACAGGACATTAAAAGCGCACCTAGGATGCATCGCATGGCCCA
>JAZKCB010000198.1:0-3716 GCA_040388335.1 Pseudomonadota bacterium
GAGGCCGGCGCGGAAATCAGCACCCGCCCCTTCCAGCTGGTGACGGGCCGCAAGTGGGAAGGCTCGGCCTTCGGCGGCGCGCGCGGCCGCACCGATGTGCCCAAGATTGTGGACTGGTACATGGAGGGCAAGATCAACATCGACGACCTGATCACGCACACCATGCCGCTTGAGGACATCAACAAGGGGTTTGACCTGATGAAATCCGGCGAGTCGATTCGCGGGGTCGTTCTTTTCTGATGGGAACACCTGAACTGCTCAGTGAGCACGGCTGTTTTGGCGGCCTGCAACGTTTCTACAAACACGAGTCGCAGGTCATTGGCCTGCCGATGAAGTTCTCCGTGTTCCTGCCTCCCGGGGCTGCGATTGAAAAGGCGGGTGGCAAAGTGCCAACGCTGGTATATCTTGCAGGCCTGACCTGCAATGAAGAAACCTTCATGACCAAGGGCGGTGCACAGCAACTGGCTGCCGAACTCGGCATCGCCCTGATTGCGCCCGACACCAGCCCGCGCGGGGCCGGTGCGCCAGGTGAAACCGACAGCTGGGATTTTGGTGTGGGTGCGGGCTTTTACCTCAATGCAACCCAGGCGCCGTGGTCAGCACACTACCGCATGGAAAGCTACATCACGACGGAGCTGTTGCCGCTGGTCGCGTCAAGCCTGCCCATCGACAGCACACGCATCGGCATCTTCGGCCACTCCATGGGCGGGCATGGCGCCTTGACGCTGGCACTTCGCCATCCGGATCTTTTCAAATCAGTCTCGGCGTTCGCGCCGATTGCCGCGCCCAGCCAGTGCCCCTGGGGACACAAGGCTTTCACTGGTTACCTGGGTGCCGACAAGACCGAGTGGGCAAAACATGACGCGACAGCCCTGATGACTGAAGCGGGCCAGGCACCCTTCCCCGGCGGCATATTGATTGACCAGGGCCTGGCAGACAAATTCCTCGCGGAGCAGTTACACCCGCATTTATTCGAAGCCGCCTGCAAGGCCAAAGACCAGCCGCTCACCCTGCGCCGCCATGAAGGCTATGACCACGGCTACTACTTCATCAGCACCTTCATGAACGACCACCTGCGCTTTCACGCCACGCAGCTTTAGAACCTTTCGAGGAGACACCGCATGATCGACCTGTACTACTGGCCCACACCCAATGGCTGGAAGATTTCCATCATGCTGGAGGAATGCGGCCTGCCGTACAACATGATCCCGGTCAACATCGGCAAGGGCGAGCAGTTTGCGCCAGAGTTTTTGCGCATCAGCCCCAACAACCGCATGCCCGCCATCGTCGACCACGCGCCAGCGGGCGGTGGCGAGCCGATCGCCATCTTCGAGAGCGGTGCCATCCTGCAATACCTGGCCGACAAGACCGGAAGATTTTTATCGCCCGTGCTACGCGACCGCTACCATGTGCTGCAGTGGCTGAACTGGCAAATGGGCGGGCTCGGTCCCATGGCCGGGCAGAACGGGCACTTCCTGCTGTATGCGCCAGAAAAAATTCCCTATGCCCTGGACCGCTACGGCAGGGAGGTCGACAGGCTGTACGGTGTGCTCGACAAACAGCTCGCCAGCACAGGTGCGTTTGTCGCAGGCATGGCCTACTCGATAGCCGACATGGCGATCTTCCCGTGGACGCGTACACACAAGGCCCAGAATGTAGACTTGGCCAAATTTCCGAATGTGCAGCGCTGGTACGACGCGCTGTTTGAACGCGCCGCCGTCAAACGAGGACTGGACGTCGGCAAGGAACTGCGTGCGCCGGCATTGACCGAAGACGCCCGAAAGGCGCTGTTTGGCCAGACGGCAGAGAGCATCAAGGCCGGCCATCACAAGCTTTGAACAAGCAGCATCAAAAATATAAAAGAGACAAGCACATGATTGAATTTTTCTTCGACTGCTCCAGCCCCTGGACCTACATCGCATTCCGCAACATCCAGCCCATGGCCGCAGAACTGAAGGTGCCCATCGTCTGGCGCCCTGTGCTGGTCGGCGGCATCTTCAATGTGGCGAACAAGAACGTCTATGCCAATCGCGAAGACATGAATTCAGCCCGCAACCGCTACATGCTGAAAGACGTTCAGGACAACGCACGCGCAGCAGGCATGAAAATCGTCTTCCCTCCAAAAGTATTTCCGGTCAGCAGCGTCAAGGCCATGCGCGGCTGCATCTGGGTGGCGCAGGATGCTACGGCACAAGACAAACACCTTGCGTTTGTGGAGGCCGTGTTTGCAGCCTACTTCACGCATGACCTGGATATTTCTCAGGATGACGTTCTTGCTGGCATCTGCAAACAGGTCGGGATCAATGCCGATGCGTTTCTTGCGGGCATCACGCAGCCGGCGGTGAAGGATCAGCTCAAGGCGAATGTCGATGAAGCTGTTGCGCGTGGTGCGTTTGGGGCGCCTACGTTTTTTGTGGGCGACGACATGTATTTTGGGAATGACCGGTTGGAGTTGGTTCGGGATGCTGTGGTTCGGGTTCGATCCAACGGATAGATCTTGCTGCGTTTGAAGGTCTTGCCCTTCACGACCAGGCCGGGGGTAGCCCGGCGGCTAGTCACTTTCTTTTGCTTCGCCAAAAGAAAAGTAACGGCGGTCTCAAAGGTGAAGTGCAACACTGCTCAACCGCAAAGCCTCATTCCATCCAGACCAAAGCCCCCATCCGCCCGGTAGTCCCAAACCCATTGCCATTCGCACCCGCATCCCGCCGATGCGAAAAGTATTTCTCGGGGTTCAGCACAGTGCACCAGTCATCAGAACCATCATTTCCATAAATCTGCGAAACACCGAGCGACTGCAGCCTTTGCCGTGCAAGCCCCGCAAGGTCGGCCAGATATTTGCCAGGTGCACCCGCCACAAAAAAGCGCGCTGCCCCGGGCTGACCGGCTTCAAACGCCAGCTTGACTTCAGCCCCGACTTCAAACGCGCTCGGGCCGATGCATGGTCCAAGCCAGGCGATCACATTGGTAGCTGAAACGCCCCCAGTCACGGCAGAGAGTGATGCAAAAGCTGACTCAAGCACACCCTTGTGCCCGCTGGCCACATCACCCGCCAGCCCGCGCCAGCCGGCATGCGCAGCGGCTACAGCTCTGCCGTCGGAAGTGGTCAGCAACACGGGCAAACAGTCGGCCACCATGATGGTGCAGGCGATACCGCTTTGTGTCGTGACACAGGCATCGGCCTGGCTGCCATGCGGCGTCGCAGCGTCGAGCTTCAAGACGTCGACGCCATGAACCTGCTTTAAAAAAACTGCATGCGCACTGCAAGTCTGCTGCAGCAATGCGCGATTTGCATTGACGCTGATCGGGTCATCACCGACATGGTCGCCGAGATTCAGGCTGTCCCATGGCGCTGCGGACACACCGCCGCTGCGCGTGGTGAACAGCGCCTTCACATTTGAAGGCGCGGGCCAGTCCGGCGTTAACCAGTCATGCTTCAAAGTCTGGGCACGCAGACGGCTGCGCTTTTTGTACTGCAGGCAAAGCCATGCCAGCTTCGTAGGCGGCCATGGTTCGCGGCAGGCCGTCGAAGTTCACCTTGAAGCGCTGGGCGTTGAAGATTTGCGGCACCAGACAGCAGTCGGCCAAGGTGGGCGTATCGCCGTAGCAGTACGTCGATTTGGGCAACTGCGCGAGTTGTCTTTCAAAAGCTTCAAGACCCTCACGGCACCAGTGGCGGTACCAGGTGTTTTTGGCCTCGTCGTCGAGCTTGAGCACCT
>JAZKCB010000199.1:0-21514 GCA_040388335.1 Pseudomonadota bacterium
GATCAGGTCGCGCACCACCGGCAGGCCGGGCAGCGGCTTGAGCACGATGGTGCCCTTGAGCGTGTTCATGTTGGTCAGGCAGGCCAGGCCGTTCTTGCCGTTGATGTTCATCGCGTCGGAGCCGCACACGCCTTCGCGGCAGGAGCGGCGGAAGCTGATGCTCGGGTCCTGCGCCTTGAGTTTCATCAGCGCGTCCAGCAGCATGCGCTCATGGCCGTCCAGTTCGACCTCGATGGTCTGCATGTAGGGCTTGGCGTCGGTGTCCGGGTCGTAGCGGTAGATCTGGAATGTACGTTTGGTCATGTGGGTTCTCGATTTTTATGGATCGCGGGGCCGACTGTTTTTGCTTGGAACGTGCGTGTCAGAAAGTACGTGTTTTAAGTGGCACGGACTCGACCGTCAGCGGCTTCATCTGCACGGGCTTGTAGGCGAGGCGGCTGCCTTCGCTGTACCAGAGCGTGTGTTTGTGCCATTCCGTGTCGTTGCGGCCGTTTGGATGTTCCGGCGTATCGCCGTAGTCGTCGACGGAGTGCGCGCCGCGGCTTTCCTTGCGGGCTGCAGCGGAGACGATGGTGGCCTGCGCGGCTTCGATCAGGTTCTCCACTTCCAGCGCTTCAATCCGTGCGGTGTTGAAGATCTTCGACTTGTCTTTCAGGCCGATATTGGCGACGCGCTCGCGCATCGCGGCAATCTTGGCGACGCCTTCATCCAGGATGGCCTGGGTGCGGAACACACCGGCGTGTTGCTGCATGGCAGCGCGCAGGTCGTTCGCGACATCCTGGGCGTATTCGCCGCCGGTGGCGTTGTCCAGGCGCGCAATACGGGCCAGGGTCTTGTCGGCTGCGTCGGCAGGCAGTGGCTTGTGCGTCGTTGTCTTGGCGTATTCGACGATGTGGTTGCCGGCGGCCTTGCCAAAGACCAGCAGGTCGAGCAGGGAGTTGGTGCCCAGGCGGTTGGCGCCGTGGACGCTGACGCAGGAGCATTCGCCGACTGCGTACAGGCCGTTGACGACCTTGCTGTTGTTGTATGCATCCTGAGTCACAACCTGGCCGTGGATGTTGGTCGGGATGCCGCCCATCTGGTAGTGGATGGTCGGCACAACAGGAATCGGTTCCTTGGTGATATCGACGTTGGCAAAGTTGTGGCCGATCTCGAACACGGAAGGCAGGCGCTTCATGATGGCATCCACGCCGAGGTGGGTCATGTCCAGCAGGATGTAGTCCTTGTTCGGACCGCAGCCGCGGCCTTCCTTGATTTCCTGGTCCATCGAACGCGAGACGAAATCGCGTGGTGCGAGGTCTTTCAGCGTCGGGGCATAACGCTCCATGAAACGCTCGCCTTCACTGTTGCGCAAAATCGCGCCTTCACCGCGGCAGCCTTCGGTCAGCAGAACGCCGGCACCAGCCACGCCGGTCGGGTGGAACTGCCAGAACTCCATGTCTTCGAGCGGGATGCCGGCACGTGCCGCCATGCCCAGTCCGTCGCCGGTGTTGATGAATGCGTTGGTCGATGCGGCAAAGATGCGACCTGCGCCGCCGGTAGCCAGCATGGTGGTCTTGGCTTCGAAGATGTGAACGTCGCCGGTTTCCATTTCGATCGCGGTCACACCGACGACATCGCCGGCTTCATCGCGAATCAGGTCCAGTGCCATCCATTCAACGAAGAAGCTGGTTTTTTCCTTCACGTTTTGCTGGTACAGCGTGTGCAGCATGGCGTGGCCTGTACGGTCGGCTGCGGCGCAGGCGCGCTGGACCGGCTTTTCACCGTAGTTGGCGGTGTGGCCGCCGAAGGGACGCTGGTAAATCGTGCCGTCGGGGTTACGGTCAAACGGCATGCCCATGTGCTCAAGGTCATACACGACCTTGGGTGCTTCGCGGCACATGTATTCGATGGCATCCTGGTCACCGAGCCAGTCGGAGCCCTTGACGGTATCGTAAAAGTGGTAGTGCCAGTTGTCTTCGCTCATGTTGCCGAGCGATGCACCGATGCCGCCCTGGGCTGCGACGGTGTGTGAGCGGGTCGGGAACACCTTGGACAGCACGGCGACGTTGAGGCCGGCACGTGCCAGCTGCAGGGAGGCACGCATGCCGGAGCCGCCGGCACCGACGATGACGACGTCAAATTTGCGCTTTGGGAGTTTGGATGTTGCGGTCATGATTTTTGATGTGGGGTATGTGTTGTCTTGTGGGCGATGGCTGATCAGACGCGCCACAGCACCTGGATGGCCCAGCCGGCACAACCCACCAGCCATGCAATCGTGAAGACATTCAGAACCAGCTTGAGCCAGACCGGCTTGATGTAGTCCATCCAGATGTCCCGCATGCCGACCCACACGTGGTATAGCAGGGCGATGATGACCACAAAGGTCAGCGTTTTCATCCACTGGGCGGAGAAGATGCCGGACCATTTGTCGTAGCCGATGGGGCCTTTGCTGAAGATGACCTGACCAAGCACCACCAGGGTGAACAGCGCCATCAGTGCTGCGGTGACACGCTGTGCCAGCCAGTCGCGCAAACCGTAGTGGGCGCCGACAACAATGCGTTTTGAGCCGTAATTAACTGTCATTTTTATTTTCCTCTATCAGTACAGGCCAAACAGCTTGGCGCCAAGAATCAGCGTCAGGCCAATACTCAGGACCAGCGTGACGATGGCTGAAGTCTTGCCAAATTCCTTGCTGACCGCAGCGTGGCTGGTGTCCATCCACAGATGGCGCAGGCCGGCGATGAAGTGATGCAGGTAAGCCCAGATCAGGGCCAGTGCCACCAGTTTCCAGATAAAGCCGGGGAGGTAAAGCATGCCAACATTGAAGGCAGCCTTGAATTTCGCGAATGAGATTTCGGAGGAAATCGAGGTGTCAAACATCCAGATGATGAAGGGCATCAGCAAGAACATGATGGCCCCGCTGATGCGGTGGAGGATGGAGACGATGCCGGCGGCGGGCAAACGGTAGGTGGGGAGGTCGGTGAGGGCGTTGATGTTGCGGAACTCGGGCCGCTTCTTCGCTACGGTTGTCGCTGATTCGGACATACTTGGCTTTCTATATTTTGAGTAACTGCGTGGTAACCGGCAATATTTGCTCAATTCGGGATTCTATTGCAATGCAGCATGAGCTTATGCGCTGCGCGGACATGACTGAAACTTTTGCTCGGATTAGGTAGTTTTACTGTCTTTGGCATGCGCGGGCGTCTCCTTCGGGCTTAGAGTGCGTCGAGATTCTTCAGCATTTCTGCCGCGCGCATGCCGACTTCTTCGCGCTGGCCGGCTGTCATGCGTTGCAGGTTTTTGACCATCAGCACAGTGCGCGGGTTGTCGGCCAGTTCTGTTTCATGCCTGTCCATGAAGTTCCAGTACAGCGTGGTCATGGGGCAGGCAGCGGGGCCGGTGCGGGTTTCGGGCTCGTATTTACAACTGCTGCAATAGTTACTCATGCGTTTCACATAGGCGCCGCTGGCGATGTATGGTTTGGACGTGAAGCGCCCGCCATCGGCAAACAATGCCATGCCTGCCGTGTTGGGCAGTTCCACCCATTCGACCGCATCCACATAAACCGCCAGGTACCAGTCGCAAAGCTGCTGCGGCGTGATTTGCGCGATCACGCCGAACATGCCTGTCACCATCAGCCGCTGGATGTGGTGTGAGTAGCCGTTGTCCAGTGTCTGCTCAAGGCACTGGCGCATGCAGTTCATGTGCGTATCGCCCGTCCAGTACCAGGCGGGCAGGGCGTTGGTGTGGCCAAAGTGGTTGGCGGTCTTCAATCCCGGCATGTCCAGAAAATAAATGCCACGGATGAATTCCCGCCAGCCCAGTATCTGGCGTATGAAGCCTTCTACGCCGGCCAGGTCCAGGTCGCGCTCCCGCCATGCTGTCTCGGCGGCCAGGATGACTTCCAGCGGGTTGAGCAGTTTCAGGTTGAGTGAGCTTGACAGCAAGGAATGCCAGCCGAAATCAAGATGTGTCCACATGGCGTCCTGGTGAACGCCGAACAGGGGAAGGCGTTGTTCAATAAAGTCATCCAGCGCGTGCAGGGCTTCTTCGCGGGTCACCGGCCAGTTGAAATGTTCAAGTTTGCCGGGGTGGGTGCCAAACTTCCTTTCAACCAGTGCCATCACCTCGCGGGTCATTGTGTCGGGCTCGAACTCGGGAAGCTGTGGCACGTCCTGGGGACCTTGACGGCCAAAACCCTTTCGATTTTCGGCGTCGTAATTCCATTTGCCGCCGGCAGGTTTGTCGCCTTCCATCAGTACGCGGTATTTTTTGCGCATGGTGCGGTAGAAAAACTCCATGCGAAGGCTGGCAGACTGGCCTGCCCAGGCGCGGAACTGTGAAAAGCTGCACAAGAAATGCCTGTCTTCGCGCCACTCAAGCTTGACGGGTGTACCTTGCCTCCACTGAACCATGAGCTCTTCAATCAGGTGCCTGACCCGCAGGTCGCCGGGTTCCACACAGATCACGCGCTGCGGCCGGTATTTCAGGAGGGCGGCTTGCAGTCCATCGGCCAGCGTGGCATCACCTTCGACATCCAGCGCGCGGTACTCGATACGCAATGGAGGCCGCCGTATCGCAAGGTCACGGGCAAAGTGGCGCATGGCCGACAGGAAGAGGGTGGTGCGCGCCTTGTGCGACCAGACGTGGGTCGATTCCTCTGTCGCCTCGACCATCAACACAACGTCCTGCCCTGCATCGAGGCCGTCAAAAGCCGACGATTGCCGGTCCAGCTGATCGCCCAGAACGATGACGAGATGACGGCATGATCCCGGTTTCATACCAGTCATTCTAATTTGTGACCAGGTGGTATTTTTCTGGTGTCCCGTTAACCCGGCCGTCATGACGGGCTTTCCGGATGGCTAGGGTTTGCCGGGCTTTGCGGGTTTGTTGTTTCTGCCTGCACGACAGGCATCCGAGCAGTATTTCACCTCGTGCCAATTCCTTGCCCAGCTTTTGCGCCAGGCCATCTCGCGCCCGCAAGCGATGCATGTCTTGCTGGGCAAGGATGCCTTGTTGCCTTTGAAACCAGCCATGGGAGAAACTGCCTAGTTCAGCGTGTTGTGGTAGTGGTGCGTATCGGTGCGATAGTAGCCGCGCCGCAGCTCCATCGGCACATCCTGATAGGTGTAGGCGATGCGTTCCACGCTCAAAAGGGGGGTGCCGGGCGCGACCTTGAGCAGCAGTTCACGGCCATCGGTTGCCGGTTCTGCGCGAATTTTTTCTTCGGCCCTGACCATGCGGACATTGAACTCGGTTTCAAACAATGCGTACATCGGCCCCTGGTAGCTCGCCAGCCGTTCTGCCGTGAGGCCCTTGAAAGGCGCGGCTGGAAGCCAGATGTCTTCAAGAATGGTCGGCGTGCCTGCAAAACTCAAGACACGGCGCGCCTGCAATACCGAGTCGCCTGTGCGCAAGGCCAGCGTGCGCGCGATGTCCGCGGGCGCACGCAGGCGGCGGCAATCAATGATCTCGCGCTGCGCAGGGCCTTCGCTGCCGGGCGTACCAGTGTCGGGCACGAGCTTGAGGAAGCGGAATTGAACTGTCTGCTCTGCATGCGTTGCAACAAAAGTGCCCTTGCCCTGGCGACGCACCACGAGGTTATCGGTCGCCAGCTCGTCAATCGCCTTGCGCACGGTGCCCTGGCTCACGCGGTAGCGCGCAGCGAGGTCCATTTCTGACGGAATGGCCTCGCCGGGTTTCCATTCGCCGGATTGCAGACTCTGCAAAATCAGGCCCTTGATCTGCTGGTACAGCGGGCTGAACGCGGGCGTCGCCCCTGCAAAATCGTCGGCAGAAGGCGCGGTCGGGAAGGGTGGAACGGCGGCCATGGCTTTTGAATGGAATGACTCGCAATCATATCTTATATAAGACATAAGACAAATTGACGCTAACCCTTTTTCAGGCGTAAAATCCTGCGCTGAACCAGCGCTCCGGCTGGCGTGTTGTGACACGTCAAACGCCGCATTTCACCTCCCGAATCCCTCAGATTTCCAATCTAACCAACTTGAAAGTCCTTCAATCATGAGCAAGAAACCCGTCCGTGTTGCAGTTACCGGTGCAGCTGGCCAAATCGGTTACGCCCTGTTGTTCCGCATTGCCTCCGGCGAAATGCTGGGCAAGGACCAGCCCGTGATTCTCCAGTTGCTGGAAGTACCGGTTGAAGGTCCGCAAAAAGCGCTCAAGGGCGTGATGATGGAACTCGACGATTGCGCCTTCCCGCTGCTGGCCGGTATGGAAGCGCACAGTGACCCGATGACCGCCTTCAAGGATGCTGACTATGCATTGCTGGTCGGTTCGCGTCCACGCGGCCCCGGCATGGAGCGCGCCGAACTGCTCGCCGTCAATGGCGCCATCTTCACGGCGCAGGGCAAGGCGCTCAACGCCGTTGCAAGCCGCAACGTCAAGGTGCTGGTTGTCGGCAATCCGGCCAACACCAACGCCTACATCGCCATGAAAAGCGCACCTGACCTGCCACGCAAGAACTTCACCGCCATGCTGCGCCTGGACCACAACCGCGCTGCCAGCCAGATCGCCGCCAAGACCGGCAAGGCCGTGGCCGACATCGAAAAGCTCACCGTCTGGGGCAACCACTCGCCCACGATGTACGCCGACTACCGCTTCGCCACCATCAACGGCGAAAGCGTCGCCAAGATGATCAACGACCAGGAATGGAACGCCAACACCTTCCTGCCGACCGTCGGCAAGCGCGGCGCCGCCATCATTGAAGCACGCGGCCTGTCGTCGGCTGCCTCGGCCGCCAACGCCGCCATCGACCACATGCGCGACTGGGCCCTGGGCACCAACGGCAAGTGGGTCACCATGGGCATTCCTTCGGATGGCCAGTACGGCATTCCGAAAGACATGATGTTCGGTTTCCCCGTGACCTGCGAAAACGGCGAATACAAACTGGTCGAAGGCCTGGAGATCGACGCTTTCAGTCAGGAACGCATCAACAAGACCCAGGAAGAATTGCAAGGCGAACAGGACGGCGTGAAGCACCTGCTCTGATAGTCCGGACAACAGACCTTACCCGAGCCAAGAACTTGATCCCCCTGTGCTCATGAGCGACTGGAATCCATCGCTCTACAGCCGTTTTGAAGATGAACGGACCCGTCCCGCGCGAGAGCTGCTGGACCGGGTGCCGCTTTCAAAAGCGGTGCATGTTGTTGACCTGGGTTGCGGTCCGGGCAACTCCACTGAATTGCTGGTCAAGCGGTTTACCGGGGCCAGCGTGGTCGGTACAGACAATTCACAAACCATGCTCGACAGTGCGCGCAAGCGTTTGCCGGGCGTGCAGTTTGAGCTCAGTGACATTTCGGCCTGGAAGCCAGTCACTGCGCCCGATGTGATTTACGCGAACGCTTCCCTCCAATGGGTGGGGCAGCACGAAACGCTCATTCCGCGCCTGTTTGCATCGCTTGCGCCGGGCGGCGTACTGGCCATCCAGATGCCTGACAACCGCAATGAGCCAACACATCGCTCCATGCGTGAAGTTGCCGCACTTGAGCCTTGGTTACAGGCGATTGGTGCAGCTGCCGCCTTGCGCACAGCCATCTTGCCGCTGCAGGCCTATTACGACCTGCTTGCGCCGCAAGCTGTGCAAATTGATGTGTGGCACACGATTTACCAGCACCCCATGGCATCGCCTGCGGCAATTGTGGAATGGGTGAGTGCCACAGGCCTCAAGCCGTTTGTCGAGCCGCTCAACGCAGAGCTGCGCGCGTCCTATCTGGCTGAGTATGAAAAGCGCATTGCCGCTGCATACCTGCCGCGCGTTGACGGCCAGCTGCTGCTGGCTTTTCCGCGCATGTTCATCGTGGCGCAGCGCAAACCATGACGACTACTGTCCACCCGAGAACCGCATTGCTGGGTGCGCAGGCTGGCGCCATTGTGTTGCCGGTGTGCGACCACTACAGCGGCGTTGAAGCGCGCATGCGCAAAAGCCTGCAATTGCAGGCGGAGATGATGGACGAGTTCGGCGCCTGCGTTTTTGATGTGACGCTGGATTGCGAAGACGGCGCACCCGTCGGCGGCGAAGCAGACCACGCCGCGATGGTGGTGGCGCTGGCTGCATTGGCTGCAGACAGGGCCCGGATTGCCGTGCGTGTGCATGCGGTGGACCATCCGGCCTTTGAGTCCGACATGGCCGTGATCGCCGGCAAGCTGTCGCGTCACCTGTGCCACATCATGGTGCCCAAGGTCGAGTCGGTCGATGATGTGATCAAGGCTGAAAAGGCATTGGTTGCTGCTTCCGCGCAAGACCTCCCTCTGCATGTGCTGGTGGAGTCACCGCTGGCTGTTCGCAATGTGTTTGAGATTGCGGCGCACCCCCGCGTGCAGTCCATCAGCTTCGGCCTGATGGATTTTGTTTCCAGCCATGGTGGCGCCATTCCCTCGGGCGGCATGAGCGGGCAGGGCCAGTTCACGCATCCGCTGGTCGTTCGTGCCAAGCTTGAAATTGCATCTGCCTGCCACGCTTACGGCAAGGTGCCTTCGCATTGTGTTGTCACAGAGTTCAATGACACTGCGGCCATGGCGACTGCCGCGCGCCGTGCGTCGCGCGAATTGGGCTACACCCGCATGTGGAGTATCCATCCGAACCAGATCCGACCGATTCTCGAAGCCTTTGCCCCTGGCGAAGGTGAAATTGAAGATGCTGCAAAAATAATAGCTGCCGCCGCTCGCGCCGATTGGGCTCCCACCAGTTTCGACGGAACGCTGCACGACCGTGCAAGTTACCGTTTCTTCTGGCAGTTGCTTGAGCGTGCGCATCAGACGGGCCGGGCATTACCGGAGGAGGCTCAGGCCTATTTCGCCTGAGGCATTCAAACATCCATCCATTTATGCCGATTGTTTCAAGGAACCCCATGAAAAGTTTTCTCACCGCTGCGCTGATTCTTGCTGCCCCAGCCGTCGTGCTGGCGCAGGTCGCTGCACCGGCCGCTCCGGCCAAGGCGCCTGCCAAACCGCCTGCCAAACCGGCTGCCAAGGCACACGCCAAGAAGAGCCCTGCCGAAGTCAGGCGGTCAGCCCTCAAGGCGGTTGAAGAGGTGACGCCGATTGATGACGACCCGAACGTCAAGCTCACTGACGCTGATCTGGAACTCGCCAAGCGCGTATACGTGGGTGTCATTCCCTGCGAACTTGGCGCCAATGTCACCATCACAGCGAGCGAAAAACGGCCGGGTTTTTTCCTGGTTCAGACCAAGGGTGCGCGTTTCAGCATGCACCCGGTTGAGGCCCGTACCGGTGCTATTCGCCTTGAAGACCCGCGCCGTGGCGCGCTATGGATCCAGCTGGGCAACAAGTCCATGCTGATGAGCCAGAAACTGGGCACGCGTCTTGCTGACGAATGCATGAGTCCGGCCCAGATGACGATGGCGGAAGACCTCAAGAAGAACCCGATCCCGGGCCTGCTGGATGCGCCAGTGAAACCTGCTGCGGCCGCTTCTGCAGCGACCGCTTCAGCACCCGCAGCATCCGCCGCCAAATAAAAAAACTCACCCTCGATTTTGATTACAGGAGAAGCCAGCATGTCAGCCGAAGCCAATTTTTTGCAAACCTACCGTAACCATGTTGCCGAACGTTCGGTGCTCGGCATTCCGCCGCTGCCCCTGTCCGCAAAGCAGACCGGTGAGGTCATTGAACTGCTCAAGAACCCGCCCAAGGGTGAGGAAACGTTCCTGGTGGACCTGATCACGCACCGTGTGCCGGCCGGCGTTGATGCTGCGGCCAAGGTCAAGGCCAGCTATCTGGCTGCGGTCGCGCATGGCACTGAAAAGTGTGCGCTGATCTCCCGTGAAAAAGCCACGCAGCTGCTGGGCACCATGCTGGGCGGCTACAACATCAGCCCCATGATCGAACTGCTCGACGATGCAGAAGACAGCGTCGCCACGCAGGCCGCCAGCGGCCTGAAGAACACCCTGCTGATGTTCGACCAGTTTCACGATGTGCAGGAAAAGGCCGCCAAGGGCAACAAATACGCCAAGGCCGTGCTGCAGAGCTGGGCCGATGCCGAGTGGTTCACCAGCCGCCCTGAGGTACCCGAATCCATCAAGCTGACCGTCTTCAAGGTTGCCGGTGAAATCAACACCGATGATCTCTCGCCAGCCCCCGATGCCTGGAGCCGCCCCGACATTCCGCTGCACGCCCTGGCGATGCACAAGAATGCCCGCCCCGGCATCACGCCCGAAGAAGACGGCAAGCGCGGCCCGGTCAAGTTCATCGAAGAACTCAAGGCCAAGGGCAACCTGGTCGCCTACGTGGGCGACGTGGTCGGTACCGGCTCTTCACGCAAGTCGGCCACCAACTCGGTGTTGTGGTTCACCGGCGAAGACATTCCATTCGTGCCGAACAAGCGTTTCGGCGGCGTCTGCCTGGGTTCAAAAATCGCGCCGATTTTCTACAACACCATGGAAGATTCCGGTGCTTTGCCTATCGAGCTCGATGTGAGCCAGATGGCCATGGGCGATGTGATCGAGCTGCGCCCCTACGAAGGCAAGGCCCTCAAGGACGGCAAGGTCATCGCCGAGTTCAAGCTGAAAAGTGATGTGCTCCTCGATGAAGTGCGCGCGGGCGGCCGTATTCCGTTGATCGTCGGCCGTGGCCTCACTGCGAAGGCCCGTTTCGCGCTTGGCCTGCCGCTGTCTACCCAGTTCCGTTTGCCTGTCGCGCCTGAAGACAACGGCCGCGGTTTCACGCTGGCGCAAAAGATGGTCGGACGCGCTGTCGGCCTGCCTGAAGGCCAGGGCGTGCGCCCCGGTACCTATTGCGAGCCAAAGATGACGTCTGTCGGCTCACAGGACACCACCGGCCCCATGACCCGCGACGAGCTGAAAGACCTGGCTTGCCTGGGTTTCAGTGCTGACCTCGTCATGCAATCCTTCTGTCACACGGCGGCTTACCCCAAGCCTGTCGACGTGAAGATGCACCACGAACTGCCAGAGTTCATGAGTGACCGTGGCGGCATTCCGCTGCGCCCGGGTGACGGCATCATCCACAGCTGGCTCAACCGCATGCTGCTGCCCGATACCGTCGGCACCGGCGGCGACAGCCACACGCGTTTCCCCATCGGCATCAGCTTCCCGGCAGGCTCTGGTCTCGTCGCTTTCGGCGCTGCCACCGGCGTCATGCCGCTGGACATGCCCGAGTCAGTGCTGGTGCGCTTCAAGGGCGAAATGCAACCCGGTATCACCCTGCGTGATCTCGTCAATGCCATTCCGCTTTACGCCATCAAGGCAGGCCTGCTGACGGTTGCCAAGCAGGGCAAGAAGAACATCTTCTCCGGCCGCATTCTTGAAATCGAAGGCTTGCCGGACCTCAAGGTCGAGCAGGCGTTTGAACTAAGCGACGCCTCTGCCGAGCGCTCTGCCGGCGGCTGCACGGTGCACCTGAACAAGGAGCCCATCATCGAGTACATCAACAGCAACATCACCATGCTCAAGTGGATGATTGCTTCGGGTTACTCGGATGTGCGCACCATCAACCGCCGCATCGCTGCCATGCAGGCCTGGCTGGCAGACCCGCAATTGCTCAAGGGCGATGCAGATGCCGAATACGCCGCCGTCATCGAGATCGACCTGGCCGACATCCATGAGCCTATCGTCGCCTGCCCGAATGACCCGGACGATGTGAAGACGCTGTCGGATGTGTCAGGCGCTGTGATTGACGAAGTGTTCATCGGCAGCTGCATGACCAACATCGGCCATTTCCGCGCAGCCTCCAAGCTGCTCGAAAACAAGCGCGACATCCCCGTCAAGCTGTGGATGGCGCCACCCACCAAAATGGATGCCAAACAACTGACCGAAGAGGGCCATTACGGCGTTCTGGGTTCTGCAGGCGCACGTATGGAAATGCCAGGTTGCAGCCTTTGCATGGGCAACCAGGCGCAGGTGAAAGAGGGCGCCACGGTGTTCTCGACGTCTACCCGCAACTTCCCCAACCGCCTTGGCAAGAACTCCAACGTCTACCTGGGTTCAGCTGAACTGGCGGCGATCTGCTCCAAGCTCGGCCGCATTCCCACCAAGGCCGAGTACATGAGCGACATGGGCGTTCTGACCGCATCCAGCGATCAGATTTACCAGTATTTGAACTTCGACCAGGTCAAGGATTACACGGACATGGCGGATACCGTGAAGGCCTCGGCGACGGCCTGATTGCCTTTGGCATCGTATGCACGAAAAAAGCCGCGTAGCAGCGCTACGGGGCTTTTTTATTTCCAGCCATGAACGTTGCAAGGCTACAAACCTGTCGGCAGCGGATCAACAATCCGCAACTCCGATCCGTCCACAAAACAGATGCACCAGAAATCATGGGTTTCTGGCGTATTGGGGCGCACGTAGCTGACGTTGCCGGGCGCGATATGGACTGTGCTCGCGCCGTCCCCGGGCGTGGTCGCAAGATAGTGGCGCGTTGCACCGACCAGCCCCGGGTTTCTCAAAGCTGCAGCGATCGAGCTGACCACGGTCCCGACAGATTCAGTCACCGCGTTCACCACTGTGCCTTGTCCCAGCAGATGTATGGTCGTGTGCCCAAGCAGGTCTGCCCTGGACGCCTCCACATAAAGAACCGCCTCCGGATTGATGCGCAGATCGTCCGGGGCTGTCGGGTCAGTAGCCTTGTTGAAGGCAATAAAGGGCATGGGTCATTCTGCTTGATGCACTCTTTTCATCGCGATATCAGGAGACGCTCAGTTCCTTGTGCTCGCCGAGTTTTTTGGGTGGCTCGCCGGTGATGGCAGCCTTGGCCATTTTTGCCAGCTGCACCATCTTGCTGTCCCTGATGTCCCAGTATTCGGCATGGCCGATGGCAACTTTCAGGAGCGCCAGATCGGGGTCGTTGACCCCGCCCGGGAACCAGGCTTTGGCCATCGAGGTGAAGAGGGCTTCCTTCTTTGCCTGATCTTCAGAAAGGGTGGCCAGCCCGGAAACAGACACATAGCTGTCAGCCCCTGGATCTGCATACGAGATATTCACGTTGCCGTCCTGCTGGATGCGCTGCCCCAATTCGCTTTTGCGCGAGATAAAAAAGTACAGGTTGGCACCTTCATCGCCGGACTTGTTTTGTGTCGTCAGCGGATGGCTGTGAAGTTCGCCATTGGCATGCTTGTGTGTCAGCATGCCGAACCTGATGTCCTTGATCAGGTCCCAAAGATTTTGCTGGTCGGTTTTGTTGCTCATCGAATGCTCCATGGAGTTGGTGGTTGAAGCTTCACTCTAGGAGGCGCATGCGTGCTGCCGCATCAGTGATGGGCGGTGAGGCCTGTCAGTCATCACCGACAGCGCGCCTTTATGCGGAGTCTTCTACATCGACTGCAAAACCTGCCGCGTGAAATCATCTGCAGGAAAGAACGTTTCCAGCGCCAGCTCCTGCAGGGTCACATCAACGGGCGAACCGAAGATCGTGGTGGTGCTGATGAATGTCAGCACGCCCGCAGGTGTGCGAAATTTGAAGGGCATGACCACCCCGGCGTGTTCGCCCTCCAGTGCTTCCCTGCTTGCGCTGTCATGCACAGGATAGGCCTTGAGTTCTGCCAGCAGTTCAACCAGAACCGGGTCAGCCGTTGCTGCAATCTGCTGGCGCAGGCGCTCGAACAAATGGCTGCGCCACTGCAGCAGGTTGACGATGTTTTGTGCAATGCCTTGAGGGTGCAGGCTCAGCCGGAGCACATTCATGGGTGTCTGCAGCAACGAGGCGTCGGCACCCGCCATCAGCACGGGCACCATGCGGTTCGCTGCGATCAGGTTCCAGTGCCTGTCAATCGCCAGCGCAGGGTAGGGCTCATGGCTTTTAAGCAGCAGTTCGATGGCCTGTCGTGCGGCACCCAGTGCAGGGTCAGACAGCGGGCGTTCGCGGTACATCGGGGCGTAACCAGCTGCCACCAGCAGCGCGTTGCGCTCGCGCAGCGGAATGTCCAGGCGCTCGGTGAGCCGCAGCACCATCTCGCGGCTGGGCACAGAACGGCCCGTCTCCACAAAGCTCAGGTGCCGTGTGGAGATGTCCGCCTCATGCGCCAGGTCCAGCTGGCTCAAGCGCCGGTGCTGGCGCCAGTGGCGCAGGTGGTCGCCAAAGGCTTGCGGGGTCGATGGGTTGCGTCGGGCGGGGTCAGGATGCTGGGTGGATGCGCTCATGCCGACATGGTAAGGCTGGGCGGCGGGCCTTCCATGACCTCCCACGTCATGGCTTTGGTCAGCGCAAGCCGCAATCATGGCCTGCATGCCGCACCGTTTGACAGCCAGGTGCGCCAACACCTTCCCCATCCGGCTGTCAAAAATTCAAGGAGTTACGAATGTCTTCCACTTCCATTTTTTCGTCGCCCAACTTCATGCGCAATGTGCTGCGTGTCGATGCGCTGTCATGTATCGCCTGCGGCCTGCTGCAGGTGATGTTGACATCGCAGATGGCGGGGCTTCTGGGGTTGCCTGCACCCTTGCTGGCCTACACCGGTGAATTTCTTTTGGCTTATGCAGCGGGTGTTTTCTTTTTATCAACACGTCAGCCGATGCCGCGAATGTTTGTAGGCGCACTGGCAGCCGGCAACCTGGGCTGGGCAGTAGCCTGCGTTGTTCTGCTCATCAGCGGCGACGTACAGCCTACTGTTTGGGGCATGGGCTACCTCGCGCTGCAGGCCCTGACAGTGGCAATCCTGGCCGAGCTGCAGTATTTTTGCTTGCGTGCAACCGCGCTGAAACCGGCGTGGTGACTGGTGGGCGGCAATAACGCACGCGGGGGTTGGGTTTTGGCTCGTTGTATGGCCGACGCGCCCGGTGAATGACAGAATGGGGTCTGTGGTTCAATAAAAAGGAGTCAGCCTTGGCCAAGTCCCCCGCCCCACGTCAGTCAACCGCTGCCGGTCACGCCAGTCACGCTTTCGCATCGACCTTCAAGTCTTTCAAGACGGCATCCGGCAAGACCGGCAACTTCTACTCGCTACCGGCTCTCGCCAAACAGTTTCCCAATATTTCGCGCCTGCCTGTGTCCGTGCGTATCGTGCTGGAGTCGGTGCTGCGCAATTGCGACGGCAAGCGCGTCACGGCAGAGCACGTGGCTGAGCTGGCCAACTGGAAGGCCAACGCGGCACGCACGCAGGAGATCCCTTTTGTCGTCTCCCGCGTGGTGCTGCAGGATTTCACCGGCGTGCCGTTGTTGGCCGACCTGGCCGCCATGCGAAGCGTGGCCGTCAAGCTGGGCAAGGACCCGAAACAGATTGAACCGCTGGTGCCCGTCGACCTGGTGGTGGACCACTCCATCATGGTCGACTATTACGGCAAGAAAAATTCGCTCGACCTCAACATGAAGCTGGAGTTCCAGCGCAACAACGAGCGTTATGAGTTCATGAAGTGGGGCATGCAGGCCTTTGACACCTTCGGCGTTGTGCCGCCCGGCTTCGGCATCGTGCATCAGGTCAACCTTGAATACCTGGCGCGCGGCGTGCACAAGACGGCAGACGATGTCTATTACCCCGACTCACTGGTCGGCACCGACAGCCACACCACCATGATCAACGGCATCGGCGTGGTCGCCTGGGGTTGCGGCGGTATCGAGGCCGAGGCCGCCATGCTGGGCCAGCCGGTGTACTTCCTGACCCCGGACGTGGTGGGCTTTGAGCTGACAGGCCGCCTGCGTGAAGGCGTGACGGCGACCGACCTGGTGCTGCGCGTGACCGAGCAGCTCCGCAAGGAAAAAGTCGTCGGCAAGTTTGTCGAGTTTTTTGGTGAAGGCACCCGCACGCTCGCATTGCCTGACCGCGCCACTATCGGCAACATGGCACCTGAATACGGCGCCACCATGGGCTTCTTCCCTGTCGATGAAAAAACCATCGATTATTTTGTCGGCACAGGCCGTACCAAGGCCGAGATCGAAGCGTTCGAGGCCTACTTCAAGGCGCAGGGCCTGTTCGGCGTGGCGAAAGCCGGCGATGTCGATTATTCGCAGGTCGTCAAACTCAACCTGGGCGACGTGACGCCCAGCCTGGCCGGCCCCAAGCGCCCACAGGACCGCATTGAACTGGGTAACGTGGCCACGCAGTTCAAGTCGCTTTACAGCAAGCCGATTTCAGAAAATGGCTTCAACCAGCCTGAAGGCATGCTCAAGACCCGGCACCAGGTGCGTCACAGCGACGAAGGCCGGCAGGACACACTGCCCGCCGCACCGCCCACACCGGCCGGAGCCGCCCGTACCGTGGTCGAGATGGAAGGCAACCGGCCAACCATGGCGCATGCGCACTCCACAACCAATGCCACCTCAGTCGCGCCTGCCGCACCGGCATCACAGTCTGCAGAAGGCATCACGGTGGGCAATGGCGACGTACTGATTGCCGCCATCACCAGCTGCACCAACACCTCCAACCCGAGTGTGCTGCTGGCGGCGGGCCTGCTGGCCAAGAAGGCAGTTGAAGCGGGCCTCAAGGTGCAGCCGCACATCAAGACTTCGCTGGCACCCGGCTCACGCATCGTGACCGAGTACCTGACCGAAACAGGCCTGCTGCCTTACCTTGAAAAGCTGGGCTTTGCGCTGGCAGGTTACGGTTGCACCACCTGTATCGGCAACGCGGGCGACCTGACGCCCGAGCTGAACGAAGCCATCACCAAAAGCGACCTGGTGTGCGCGGCTGTGCTGTCGGGCAACCGTAACTTTGAGGCGCGTATTCATCCCAACCTCAAGGCCAACTTCCTGGCCAGCCCGCCGCTGGTCGTGGCCTATGCGATTGCCGGCACGGTGATGCGCGACCTGATGACCGAGCCGGTGGGCAAGGGCAAGGGCGGCAAGGATGTGTACCTGGGCGACATCTGGCCGACCAGTGACGAGATCCACAAGCTGCTGAAATACGCGATGAACGGCAAGGCCTTCCGCGAGAATTACGCCAAGGTCAAGTCCGAGCCGGGCAAGCTCTGGGAAAAGATCAAGGGTGTAAAAGGCAATGCCTACACCTGGCCCAAGAGCACCTACATTGCCGAGCCGCCGTTTTTTGCCGACTTCACGATGGCTGTGGGCGCTGAAACCAGCGTCGCAGTCAATGGCGCGCGTGTCATGGCGCTGTTCGGCGACTCCATCACCACCGACCACATCTCACCTGCAGGCTCCATCAAGGCCTCATCGCCTGCAGGCCAGTGGCTGCAGGAGCATGGTGTGCAGAAGGCCGACTTCAACAGCTACGGCGCTCGCCGCGGCAACCACGACGTGATGATGCGCGGCACCTTTGCGAATGTGCGCATCAAGAACCTGATGATCCCGCCGGATGCTACGGGTTCGCGCGAAGAGGGCGGTGTCACGCTGTTTCAGCCATCGGGCGAGAAGATGTTCATCTACGACGCGGCCATGAAATACATCGCCGAAGGCACACCCACCGTTATTTTTGCCGGTGAAGAGTACGGCACCGGCTCATCGCGCGACTGGGCGGCCAAGGGCACGCAGTTGCTGGGCATCAAGGCCGTGGTCGCGCGCAGCTTTGAGCGCATTCACCGCAGCAACCTGGTCGGCATGGGCGTTTTGCCGCTGCAGTTCAAGCACGGCGAATCGTGGCAACACCTCAAGCTTGACGGCACTGAAATGATTGACGTGATTCCCGACCAGAAGCTCACGCCGCAGAGCGATGCCAAAGTCATCATCACCCGCACGGATGGATCGCGCCAGGAAGTCGTGGTCACGCTGCGCATCGACACGCCTATCGAAGTCGACTACTACCGCAATGGCGGCATCCTGCCTTACGTCCTGCGCCAGCTTCTGGCGGCATGAGGGGGAACTCCGCTCTCATAGCGGGCGGTGGGATAGGTGGATTGGCTTCAGCGTTAGCCATTTCCCGCGCTGGCTGGCATGTTCGCCTGTTCGAAAAAGCGCTTGAGTTCAGCGAGGTTGGCGCCGGCGTTCAGTTGGGCCCCAATGTGATGAAGGTGCTTCATGGCTGGGGCCTGGCATCGTCGCTGGCCGAAGTCGCTGCTTTCCCGGAGAAGCTACAGGTCCGAAGCGCCACCACGTGCAAGCTCCTGGGCGAGCTGTCGCTGGGGCAGGCAATTGCCGCACGCTACGGCGCGCCTTATGCCACTGTGCACCGGGCCGACCTGCATGGCGTGCTGCTCGACGCCGTCCACCAGACCGACACCCGTTTGCATACCGACCGCGCGCTGCAGGGTTTCAGCCAGACGCCGCAGGCGGTCTCTGCGCAAACCGCTGGTGCGCCCGATGTGGAAGGCGATGTGCTGGTGGGCGCCGATGGCCTGTGGAGCGCCGTGCGCCAGCAACTGCTGGGCGACGGTGCGCCGCGCCGTACCGGCCATCTGGCTTACCGCACGCTGGTGAAGCAATCAGATCTGCCAGAGCCGCAGCGCTCCAGCAACGTGACGGCCTGGCTCGGCCCGCGCATGCACATCGTGCAGTACCCGGTGCGCGGTGGCGACTGGCTCAACGTTGTTGCGCTGGTGGAAGGCGAGGTGGCCGGCGGCGCAGACCCCTGGGACCATGACGCCAACGCCGCCGACCTTGCAGCGGCCACGGCCGGTGCGTGTGCGCCGCTTCAGGACCTGGTCGCCGCCCTGCAGGGCTGGCGCGTCTGGCCGCTGTGCGACCGCCAGCCCATGCAGGGCGCCTGGCAGCAGGCACTGGGCCGCGTGGCGCTGCTGGGCGATGCCGCCCACCCCATGCTGCCCTACCTCGCGCAGGGCGCGGGCATGGCGATTGAAGACGCCGCGGAACTGGGGCATGTGCTGTCGGTTGCGCGCGATCCAGCTTTTGAGGTGCCGGTCATGCTGCAGCGCTACGCCCTCAACCGCTGGCAGCGCAATGCCAGGGTGCAGACCATCGCCATGCGCAACGCCAGGGTCTTCCACGCCAGCGGCCTGCTGCGCTGGGGACGTGACCTGTCGATGAAGCTGCTGGGCGAAAAGTTGCTCGACATGCCCTGGCTGTACGGCGCTACGCCTAAAACGGTAGATTTTTAACGTACACGTTAAAAAATGGTCAAAAGTTAAGCTATATATTAACTTTTTGAGCTGCTGGCGCAAATTCAGCCCCCTGAAGCCGAAGAAATCGCCAAAAATGCCTGTTTCCAGGCATCAAATTGGCCTCAAGGCCAATGGATACGGGCGTGAGAAGCTACTGAATTAGTAGCAAATCGATCTCAAAACCCCGGTTGGCAGATGCGTTAGATGCAGCTCACAGCCTTCCACATCGTCCGGCGAAGGCGCGCCGCATGCTGGGGCACAATTCCCGAATCCCCCAAAAAGACAAGGTTCCCCATGACTTCACCAGACAAAAACAGCAACAAGGTCGCACTCGTCACGGGTGCCGGCACCGGGATCGGCAGGGCGGTGGCGCTGGCGTTTTTGCGCGAAGGCTACAGCGTGGTGCTGGCAGGCCGGCGCGTGGAGTTGCTGGAGGCTGTGGCCAAAGAGTCTGGCTCCAGCCGCGCCCTGGCTGTCGCCACCGATGTGGCCCAGCCGGAGTCCGTCAATGCGCTGTTTGCCCGAATCCAGTCGACGTTTGGCCGCATGGATGTGCTGTTCAACAACGCCGGCGTCAGCGGCATAGGCAAGGGTTTTGAAGACATTGACTTCGAGCACTGGCAGAACATCGTCAACATCAACCTGACGGGTTCGTTCCTCTGCGCGCAGGGCGCTTTCAAAATGATGAAAGACCAGCTACCCCAGGGCGGCCGCATCATCAACAACGGCTCCATCTCGGCCCATGCGCCCCGGCCCAACTCTGCGCCCTACACCTCGACCAAACACGCCATCACCGGCCTGACCAAATCGATCTCGCTCGACGGCCGCAAATACAACATCGCCTGCGGGCAGATCGACATTGGCAATGCGTTGACAGAGCTGTCGGCACGCATGGCCAAGGGCGTGCCACAGGCCAACGGCGAGATTGCCATTGAGCCCATGATGGACGTGACCGAGGTGGCTGATGCGGTGGTGCACATGGCCTCGCTGCCCCTGTCTACCAACGTGCAGTTCATGACCATCATGGCGACGAAGATGCCGTTTGTCGGGCGAGGCTAGCCCGGCCGCTAGGTTTATGGGGACCAGGACGCCGTCCTGGTCAGCAAGGTCAAGCTGGACCTGAAGACCGGCTAAAGCACCCGGCCTTCAGTCCTTCAACCTCACTCGATCGTGATGTTGAGGTCCTTGACGACCTGCTGGTTGCGCGCATAGGTGTCGCGCGCCAGTTTGGCCGCATCGGCCGAGCTGCCGCCGGTGATCAGCACACCCATGCCGCGCAGGCGCTCCTTGAAGTCAGGCGTGGCCAGGATGGCATTGATTTCGGTGTTCAGGCGCTGGATCACTGGTGCGGGTGTGCCGGCAGGCGCCAGGATCTGGAAGAACACCGCCGTTTCGACACCAGCAATGCCGGACTCGGTCATGGTTGGCAGGTTGGGGATCAGGGCAGAGCGTTGTTTCTCCACCAGGCCCACCGGCATCAGCTTGCCGGCGGCGATGTGTGGTGCAGCACCTGCCAGTGCCACGATGGAGAGGGGCACTTCACCAGCCAGCACCGCATTGACGGCAGGCAACACGCCGCGGTAAGACACATGGTTGAGCTGCGTACCGGTAGAACGCTTGAGCATTTCGCCGGCAATGTTCATCGGTGAGCCTGTCCCCGGGCTGCCGTAGCTGGTGGCGCCGTTTTTCTTCAGGTAGGCGACCAGCTCCTGCGGCGTCCTCACGTTGATGGACGGGCTGGCCACGATGAGCACGGGTGCGGTGCCCGCCGTCAGGATGGGGGCGAAGTCCTTGATCACATCGAAGTTGGCGCCGCCGGCTTTCGGCGTGAGGATGGGGGCCATATAGACATCGCTGGGCACGATGACGATGGTGTGGCCGTCCGGTGCAGAGCGCGCCACGCTGGATGCGCCGACGAGGCCGCTGGCGCCAGGACGGTTGTCGACCACGACGGGCTGGCCGAGCCGTGCTGGGAGTTTTTCGGACAGCATGCGCGCAATCAGGTCATTGCTTGAGCCCGGTGCAACCGGCACCACAAAGGTGATGGCCTTGGTCGGCGCCCACTGCTGCGCCAGCACCAGGGCGGGCGACAGGGCTACCAAGCTGCTGGCGATGAGGTTCTTCAAAAACGGTTTCATGGGTCTTGTCTCCTTTTTGTCTGACGATGCCTGAACGGTCGCAGCAGGACATGCTTTCGCCGGGCTATTTGTGAGGATATCGATGGTGGTGCCGTGCCCGACACGTTTTGACCAGGGCATCCTTCCTGACCGATTTAAGCACCGGACGTACCTGGGTGACAAACTTCTTCGGTGGCGATTCTCACAAATTGAGACAGCTGTGGGCAAACAGGGCGTTCGCCGTCGGCTTCCGGGCCTGGGCCGGGGGCAAGGCTGGCGCGGGGCATAAAACCCCCGTCAGCGCCTCAGCGCTCGCTCAGTCCAGCCTGCCCAGCAAAAGGTACTCCATGAGTGCCTTTTGCACGTGCATCCTGTTTTCAGCCTCGTCCCAGACGACGGACTGTGGCCCGTCAATCACATCAGCCTCAACTTCTTCACCGCGATGCGCCGGCAGGCAGTGCATGAAGAGCGCATCGG
>JAZKCB010000200.1:0-7699 GCA_040388335.1 Pseudomonadota bacterium
CCAGTGCTAGCTTTTCGTACCGTCACTTATTGCACTGAAAACGAGGAGACCCCATCACCCCCTTGGGTTGGGTTGGCTGACGAGCGTTTGTGGTGGCCACCACCTCAGCTGGCCGAGCGTCTGCGACGACCGTGACCGGCAACAACGTATGAGGTGAGGACTGCCAGTGCTCGAGTTTCATCCAGCTGCGAAGCTGGTTGGCGTTGACACCGTGGCGAAGTGCCAGGCCGGCAACCGAAACCTCTGGCTTGAGCGCTTGCTCCACCAGCCAGGCCTTGAAGGCCGAGACGTAGATGCGCTTGCCGTTGCGCATGACTCGCTCCACCGTCGGGCCGTTCCACTCTGGGGTGTGTCCACTGTCTTGCATATGGACATATCCTGCATTGACCCTCCGCTCCTCACAAGAAGGGCCTTGGGGCCACGCTTACCCAGCGGTGAACGATTTTGGCGTTGATGCCATAGGCCAGCGCAACGTCCGCCACCGAGGCGCCGGGCACCTGGGTTTGGGCTACGACTTGGCTCTTGAGTTCAGGGCTGTACGAACGCCTCTTGGACGTTGGGGCAATCGCCTCGCGCGCCTTGGTTTGCGTGATCTTCATCGTGCACACGATGCACGACTCTCGGTACTATCTCAAGATGGGTTCGCCGTGCGCTTACGGCTGTCAAGCCGAGCGACACATGCAAGGCGAGGTAAGCAGCGCTGCCCCGTGTGCCTTCAATGGACAGCATGTACCAGCCAAGGCCGATCTGAACGGGAATCAGCGCGGAAAGTGCCCAATGAAAAAAAGTGCGGGTCGGCTGTAGCGACCAGATGATCGCAAGACTGAGAGTTTTTTCATGGCCGATTCCTTTATGGCAGCCAACTACTTTGGTCTACCTACTCGCCTTCTTGACTCGACGCTCTAAGGCCTCCTCGACGCTCTCGGCTATCAATGCCACGGAAAGACTTGACAGAGGATATAGAAGGAATACGAGTATTGGGTGAGTAATTTTCAACCAGTAGCCTGCAAAAATAACGAACGTGAGGGATGCATGCGCGAGACTATGTGCTACCAGTCGAGATGCGCGATTGAACCGAGGATAGTTGAGCGAGAACCATAGTTTGAAGCCCAGTCCGAGTACGCCGTACTGCGCGATGGTCAGCACGGCGTAGTGCACAGGGCTGTCTGCTTCAGACCGCAGGGCTCCTACGTGGAACCAGGCCATGGATGCGGTAGTCAGGCCTATAGTCAAGCCAAGCAGATGACTGAACTGCCGAGCAGACAGGTAGTAGCTACCTGTCAAAATGAACGCCCCCAATGCAATGAATCCGGCGAGGTATATAAAGTCGTGAGACATCGAAAATCAGGTTTTTTAAGTTATTTTTGCGACCGAAGTTCGGAACAGCCGCCCGGCGTATAGCCGTGCCCCTGGGTCGGTACAAATGCATTACTTCATGTACGGTGGCCTGCGAGCCTGGTAACTTCAAGGTCGAAGAATCCCAGAACTCAGCGCAGCCACATCCTGTGTAAGGTGGCGTCGCGGTCAATCATGTGGTGCTTGAAGGCGGCCAGAATATGCAGTGTTGTAATTCCGATGAGACTGTAATTTATCCATTTATGAACCGATTCCATGAGTGCCATCTGTGCCTGGTCAGCCACCAACAGAGGAGGAAGGTTGATTGAGCCAAACAACACGATGGCCTCGCCCATCCGGTTGCTCAAAAGATACCCCGTCAGGGGGGCGGCAACCATCAATACATAAAGACTTCCGTGTGTAAAGTGCGCAACCCATTGCTGAAAAGACGAAATAGAAGCGAGAGGTGGCGGAGCCCGGTTAAAGGCCCGGACGACGATTCGCACGAGGACCAAAGCAAATACCGTTACGCCCACCCAGCGATGCCAGTCAAATAAATCTTTGCGGTTAGATGCCTCTTCGGGCGTGTTGCCGAGCGTCAAGCCTAATACGACGGCGACGATCAGAGTCAGAGCCACCACCCAGTGCAGTGCGACGGTCGGACGTCCATAACGCCCAATCCCATTGGCATCCTGATCAGACACAAAATCCACCCGTCAATCTTGTTGCTAGAAAATCAAGCGCAAGCCGGCGCGAACCGTGGTGGCTGGTCTCTGCCCGCCCGATTGCGCGCGCGGATAGAAGGTTCGTGAAACATCGACATATGGCGCGAACTGGCGGTTGAACTCGTATCGCGCCTGAAGGCCGACATCGGTCTGGTAGGGTCCCCTGCGCACGGTTGCATCAAGGTTCGAGGCCGACCACTCCACATTGATGTACGGACGCGCGATGAAACGATTCGTCAGCAAAAAGTCGTTCTCGAACCGGGTGCGCGCAGACACCTTGCCATCGTCGCGAACAAACAGTTTCAGGTCCACGTCAAAGGCATAGGGCGCGAGGCCGCGCACGCCAACGGCGAGGTAAGTGCGCTGACCGGGCCGCTCGTCACGACGCAGGCCCACCTGCGCGTCCCAAAACGGGGCGATGTAGCGGCCGTAGAGCAGTTGCAGTTCCGCAGCTTCGGTTCGACCCCCGGTGCGTTCTCCGTCAAATTGGTACCACAGGCGGTTGAAGTCGCCACCGATCCAGCCGTCCACACTGAGTGACTGGCTTGAGCCCGCCTGGCCGCGTATCTTGCCGGTTCCGGCTTCGACCTTGGTGTAGGAGTAAATCGATTCGTCTTCCATGGCTTGTGCAGACAGGGCGGACAAGCCGAGGGCTGCGGCGGCGAGCCAGCGCAGCGATGCTGTTTGTTGGGGATAGTTGTTCATCATGGCAAGGTTCAGGCTACTTCAACGAGGCGCATCATGCCGGTCGCTGCGTGGTAAAAAAGATGGCAGTGGAAGGCCCAGATACCTTCGTCTTCGTAGGTGACATCAAGCTCCACCGTTTGCGCCGGTGGCACGATGATGGTGTGCTTGCGCGGGCCGAAGACGCCATTGCCATTGACCAGTTCCATAAATACACCGTGCAGGTGCATGGGGTGCTCCATCATGGTTTCGTTGACCATCTTGATGCGTACCCGCTCCCCAAGCCCTATTTTGAAGGGCTTGGCGTTGGAAAGTTTCTTGTCGTTGATCGACCAGAAATAACGCGTCATGTCGCCGGTCAACCGTACCAAAAGTTCTCTTTCTGGTGCACGGTTGTCGGCGTTGCGGGTGGCAGCGCGCAGCAGCGCGTATTTCAGGCGGCGCAGTCCGTCCTCATCCATCGGGGCAGTGATCGGGGCGGCGGCCGTCTGGTCCGACATGCCGGGCATGCCTGCCATCGAATCCGCCGGCTTCGCTGCTGGCGCCGGCTTGCCCGACGCTGACATGCCAGGCATGTCGGCCATGGCCTTGTCGGCAGGCTTCGACGGCATGGCCATAGACGCGCCTGGCGTATTGGCGGCTGGTTTGCCCATATCCATACCCGCCATGCCCGCCATGGCAGCATTTGCAGCGGGTTTGGTATCCATGCCGGGCATTCCGGCCATGCCTGAAGCATCTGCCGCTCCCGAGGTATCGGCTGAGCCGCTCATGTCCATGCCCGCCATACCCATGTCGGCCATCGTCCGCACGGGCTTCGGTCCCATGTCCGGCACGGGGGCACTCATGCCAAGTTCCGGTGCCAATGTTCCCAGTGCGTAGCCGATGCGTGCGATGGTGGGCACGAAAATACTATAGGCCTTGGCTTCCTTCGGTTGCACGATCACGTCGTAGGTTTCGCCGTTGCCGATGCGGAATTCATCGACTTCGACAGGGCTCACGTTTTGTCCGTCGGCCTGCACCACAGTCATGGGCAGGCCCGGAATCCGGACATCGAACATATTCATCGGCGAGGCGTTGATGAAGCGCAGTCGCACACGTTCGCCGGGCTTGAAAAGCGCGGTCCAGTTTTCGGCAGGCTTTTTGCCCGCCATCAGGAAAGTCCACTCGTCGCCGCCATCGCTGAAGTCGGTCGGGTCCATGCGCATCTTGGCCCATTCCATGCGATCATTCCAGATGGCTTCACGCGCCTTCTTGTCGGGTGCGTTGCGCAACTGGGCAAGGAATTGCGGCGTCGTGATTCGCCGGTAGTTGTAGAAACCATCAACCTTCTTCAGGTTCGCCAGCACCTGCTGCGGTGGCGTGTCGTTCCAGTCCGAAAGCATCACAATGTATTCACGGTCGTACTTGAACGGGTCGGGCGTGATCGGGTCGATGACGATGGGGGCGAAATACCCGGCCGCCTCTTGCAGCGCCGCATGGCTGTGGTACCAGTACGTCCCCGACTGGCGCAGCTTGAAGCGGTAGGTAAAGGTTTCTCCCGGCTGAATGCCCGGAAAGGTAACGCCGGGCACGCCGTCCTCGCTGTTGGGCACCAGTAAGCCATGCCAGTGAACGCCGGTGATTTCGCGAAGTTGATTGGTCACGCGAATAACGACTTCGTCGCCCTCGCGGAAACGCAACACAGGCCCCGGCATGGTGCCGTTGATGGTGATGCCCATGGCCGGCTTGCCAGTGATATTGAGCGCCGTTTCGGCAATCGTCAGGTCGTAGGTGCGATCAACGGGTACCGCGCCAATCTCAACAGCGCGCAGCTGTGCCCATGCGGGTGGAAGCGCCCCCAGGGCGCCCAGGCCAAGCAGCGACTGCAGCGATCTGCGTTTCAGTTCATCCATGGCGATCTCATTTTTTTGAATAGGTGACGGGATAGAAGTTGCGTCGACCGCGTCGGCGTTCCTCCTGTCCTCTGCTTACTGAGCAACTTCCATGCTGGTCACGACTATCGCGCCGTCCAATTTTTCAGCCTTGAATTTGACTTTGCTACCCACCTGGAACTTGTCCAGCAAGGCCGCGTCTTTGACCTTGAAAACCATGGTCATGCCGGGCATATCGAGGTTTTTGATGTCGCCGTGCTTCAAGGTGATTTTCTGGTTTTCCTTGTCGATCTTGCGAACCTCACCGTCTGTGGCGGTGGCTGTTACCGACGTGCCCATGGCCATGCCTGGCATGTTCATGCCCGCCATGCCGCCCTTGTCCGTGGGCGCCATCTTCATGCCCGACATGTCCATGCCCGGCATGCTGTCCTTGTTCATCGTGGTTTGGGCATAAACATTGGTTGCGAAAGCCGCTGCCAGTGCGAGGCTGCCAAGAACAGCGAAAGAATTAGAGATTTTCATAATGTGCTCGATTTCAATAAAGTTGAGAGATGATAGATTTACATCGAAAATGGGGTCAATCGGGGTGCAAAAACCCCGCAAAACGCTGTAGGTTTATGTGCTGTCATTAATGCTTGTGGCCTGCGGCCGCACCGGCTTTGGGCGCGGCTCCAGTGGCGCCAGCAGTTTCGGCGACGGTCACCAGGCCCTTCATGCCGGCGTCGTAGTGGCCAGGCTGCAGGCAGGCGAAGTCAACTTTGCCCGCCTTGGTGAATTGCCAGACGACTTCACCGGTTTTGCCCGGAGCGACCGTGACCATATTCGCATCGGCATGCTCCATTTCGGGCATTTTCATCATCATGGCGTAGTGTTCCTTGAGTTCTTTTGGTGTACCCAGCACCATTTCATGCTTGATTTTGCCGGAGTTTTTGACCACGAACCTTATCGTCTCCCCCTGTTTGACGGCAATGTCCGCCGAAGAAAATCGCATGTTGTCGGTCATGTCGATGTTGATAGTTCGGCTGACGTTGGCCGTCTTTCCAGGCTGACCGATGGCGACCTCGTCGTGACCGCCCCCGTGTGAACCAGCGGCAAAGGTTAGCGCTGATACAGCGGAAAGGGCAAAGGCAAGCGTGGCGGTGCGAAGACGGTTTGTCATGAAAAGTCCTAAATGATGTGAATGAAAACTGTAAATATATGCCATATGGCGATCACCCGACCCGTGTGGCTACGCCACTCAATTGGCGTATTCCTTGCGAAAAGCGTGACGCTCCTCATGGGACAGGGCAAATTCGGTTTGAGGAAACAGCATGATGAAACTCCTTGACTGTCGATTGCAGGACGTGGCCTCAACACTTGGGACCACCGTGATACAGGCGCTGCATCACGGTTCCCACCGTAGAAAGCCGGGGCCAACGCAACGCTGGCTCCCAAATTACAATCCCGTTATCTTAGAGAAATAGCTGCTTAAAAAACTTGCGCTGGAGCCGAACCCGGAGGCGCCCAGTGCCTAACAGGCTGCTGAAATACTCCCCAGCGTCCGAACCTGTTCAGCGGCTGTAGCCGCATTTTTCCGTATCCTGAAAGTCAACCCCTCAAAATCGCCTGCTTTCAGTCGCAAAGCACGGTTTTCTGATCCTTTTTCCTTTACACCTGCCCCTGCAGACGGATTTGCCCCAAGCTGCGCAACCGCGTGAGGTTGTAGCCCGCCATCGTCAGCACAAACATCTGGTCCACCTTCTTGATCCCGCGCACCACCACCTGACGCATGTGCCCCACCGTCTTGGCCCAGCCAAAGCCTTGTTCGATCAGCTTTCTCTTTTGCTGGGAGATGGCGTAGCCTTCGCTGCCCGCGATCCTGTCAGGCACCGCCGATTGACGACCTGATTTGTTCTGCGCCACATGGGGCAGCACGTTCATCTCTTGCAGCGCGTCGATGAACTCCTTGGCGTCGTAACCCTTGTCTGCGCCCAGCGTGATCGTGATGGGGTCATCGCCGGGCAGTGCCTGTCGCGCATCGTTGATCATGGCCTTGGCCGCTTCGCGCTCTGCATGTCCGTCGGCCTGGGTGACCACGGCACTGACCACCAGCCCATGGCGGTTGTCGGTGAGTGTGTGGCCCATGAAGCGCAACTCGCTGGCCGTCTTGCCCTTGCGGTACAGCCGTGCGTCCCCGTCCGTGGTGGATTCATGGGTGTCGTTGCTGCGCTTTTGGTCTTTGAAGTTGCCCGCGTCCGTATCGTCGTCGCCCTGGCGATCTTTGCGCACAAAGCTCTTGTGGCCCGCCCAGGCCTGGATCAGGGTGCCATCCACGCTGAAGTGCTCGCCCGAGAGCAGTTCCTGCTCCTGGGCTTGTTGCACGATCTGATTGAAGAACTCGATGACCGCATCGTGCTCGATCAGGCGTTCGCGGTTCTTGCTGAAGACGCTGGGCACCCAAACGGCATCGTCCATGGCCAGGCCAATGAACCAGCGAAACAGAAGGTTGTACTGGGTCTGCTCCATGAGCTGGCGCTCCGAGCGCACGCTGTAGAGCACCTGGATGAGCATGGCGCGCAGCAGCTTTTCGGGAGCAATGCTGGGGCGCCCGCCTTTGATGTCGGCCGCATACATCCGGGCAAACAGCTCGTCCATGTTGGCCAGGGCTTTATTGACCATCACACGGATCACGCGCAAGGGGTGATCGGCGGGCACGAAGTCATCGAGGTGGCGCATGGTGAACAGGCTCTCGGTGAAGGTGTCGGCTCCGCGCATGTCTGGCTTGTCTGTCTGGTCGGTTGGGTTGCCTCAATTGTCCTGGCAAGACGTCAACCGGGAAACGACGGTGGGGAGTATTTCAGCAGCCTGCTAAGGCGAAGCCATCCTATGCACATTAGAAGTGCATCGCAAGAAAATTTTGGCACCCATATGACCACTCAATGCACGAGCTGCTGAGCGCTTATCAACAGCAGTGGCCAGGGGCGAAATCCATCTCTCGGAATTCCTAGGGATTCTCTGCACGAATCTCGATGCGATGTGTTTGAGCATGCCTGACCTTGCCCCTGTTTCGTGTAGTTCTTAACCCACGATTCACGCGGCCTTTTT
>JAZKCB010000201.1:0-19069 GCA_040388335.1 Pseudomonadota bacterium
TCGTCGATGGTCTCACCCAGCAGCTCGTAACTGCCCACACGGTCCACCCGCATCAGCTGGGTATGGCCGCCTGAGACCAGCAGGGCGACAAACGGAAACTCGGGCGGGTCGTCACTGAGGAAAGGCGACAGCAAATGCCCTTCAAGATGGTGGACACCCATGGCGGGTTTGTCGAGCGTGGCCGCCAGCGCGCAAGCGACGCCTGCGCCCACCAGCAGGGCCCCGGCCAGCCCGGGTCCCCGGGTATAGGCCACGACGTCGATGTCGGCCAGCGAACGGCCCGACTCTTCAAGTACCTGCCGGGCCAGCGGTATGACGCGACGGATGTGGTCGCGGCTGGCCAGCTCCGGGACGACACCGCCATAGGCCTGGTGCATGTCGATCTGGCTGTGCAACTGGTGCGCCAGCAGGTGCGGCACGCCATGGCCACTCGCGTCCACCACGGCTACGCCTGTTTCATCGCACGACGATTCGATTCCCAATACCAGCATGGGACGAGTGTAAAGTCTTAGGGCGTGTTAACAATTAAACGGGTGAGCACTTTCGCTCATCCGTTTAATTGTTAACACGCCGTAGACATTCAATGAAGGCAGTGGGGCCGTCATGCACTCGAGGCACGAATGTTGCTGCCCCTGCAGAAACAATCACGATGAAATCCGGACTTAATTTTCTTGTCGCCGCGCGCCAGTGCGAAATTGGCGACCTTGAGCAGCTCGCGCTGACCAGCGAACTGGTCAGCGCGATTGGCCGCCTGATTCACGCCCTGCAAAAAGAACGCGGCATCTCCAACGTCTTTCTCGGCTCCCACGGCACGCGCTTTGATGCGCAGCGCCTGCAGCAGGCTGCCGACTGCACAGCCACCGAACTTGAAGTGCGCGAGCACTTCGATGCCCTGGACACCGGCTCCAGCCGCGTCCGCAACGGCGCGCGGCTGTTCAGCCGTATCGCTTTTGTGCTGCACGCGCTGGACTCGCTGCCCGAGCTGCGCCGCCGCATAGCGACTCAGGACATCGCGCCGGAAGAGTCCACCACCACCTTTGCGCGGCTGATCTCCGGTTTGCTGGTGGTGGTTTTTGAGGCGGCTGACAGCGCGACCGACCCCGAAATCTCGCGCGCCCTGGTGGCGCTGTTCAATTTCATGCAGGGCAAGGAGTTCACCGGCCAGGAGCGCGCCCTGGGCTCGGCGACCTTTGCCTCCGGCAAGACCGACAACGCCCACCAGCAGCAGTGGATGCACCTGATCGAGTCGCAGGAGCGCTGCTTTCAGGTCTTCAGCGAATTTGCCGACCCGCAGGTGCTGCATGCCTGGAACAACAGCCAGACGGGCGAGTCGCTGGCTGAGCTGGAGCGCCTGCGCCGCATCGGCAGCATGCCGCATGCCGGCGGCAAGCTCGACGCCAACCTCAGCCAGACCTGGTTTGACTGCTGCACGCGCCGCATTGACGCGATGAAAAACGTCGAAGACCTGCAGGCCAACAACCTGCGTCTGCTGTGCGAGCGAAAGATCACCAAGGCGCAGGCCGACCTGCGCGACCAGCAAGCCATTCTTGAAGGGCTGTCACGTCAGTCCAGCCC
Organism: Pseudomonadota bacterium; assembly: GCA_040388335.1. Classification (GTDB taxonomy): domain Bacteria; phylum Pseudomonadota; class Gammaproteobacteria; order Burkholderiales; family Burkholderiaceae_C; genus Polaromonas. The sequence goes on from JAZKCB010000201.1 coordinate 1,576, forward strand.
GGATGCCTCCCCGCACTATGGCCCGCAACTTGAGCGCTCCGTGCTCGGCATGGTGCAGGAGCAGGCGCGGCGCCTGCAGGACATGAGCGACGAGCTCGAAACCGTGCGCGCCGCCCTGAACGAGCGCAAGATCGTCGAGCGCGCCAAGGGCCTGCTCATGGCCACCCGCAAGCTGAGCGAAGAAGACGCCTACAAAATGCTCAGGCAGACGGCGATGAGCCAGAACCGCAAGCTGGTTGATGTGGCCGAATCCGTTCTGGCGATGGCGGCCTACCTTTAGCACCGGCTCCGGTATTTGACGGACGGCGCGCCGCCAAAACGCTACTTATTTCATAGCTGCTCACGCCCGTATCTATTGGCCTGAAGGCCAATTTGATGCATGAAAAAGACTATTTTTGGCTGTTTTTTCTTTCAAAAAGCCCGGCTGGCACTCAAAACCAGCCAAAAGTTAATACCCATATTAACTTTTCAAGGATTTTTAACGTATACGTTAAATATTTCAGACTGGCGTCATCAACGGCAACCATGCCACCTTTGTCGCTCACATGCAGTGCTGCACCGCACAAATCTCGTGCCATGGCCGCTTGGCGCACCACGATGGGCGATCTGTCATAACGCATTCAGTCCGGCTTCAAAAACACACAAGTCATTGATTTAAAAAGAAAAAATCTCGTCTTCACAGGCCCGGAAAGACTGGCACAGTTTCTGCTTGACTGAAGACAAGTCGAACCAATGGCGGTTCGGCACCAGGCCCCCAATGGCCTGTTTTGGACAACGGCGTCCATCTCTCACCTGCTTGACTGCGGGCGAAGGATGGACGCCGTTTTCGTTTTCAGCTTTCGTTTTTTATCTCTTTTCGTTTTGCCAAACAGGAGTTCACCATGACGCAGCAGATTCCCGGACCCGCAGCCCCCGCCCGTCGCGATTTCATCAAGAAGGCCGGCGCCATCAGCGCTGCAACCCTCCTGACCAGCGCAGGATCCGGCGGTGCGTGGGCGGCCGGCTCGGATGCCCCCGAAAAGAAGGAAGTCAAGATCGGCTTCATTCCCCTGACTGACTGCGCCTCAATCGTCATGGCCTCAGTGTTGGGCTTCGACAAGAAGTACGGCGTCAAGATTATTCCAAGCAAGGAAGCCAGCTGGGCCGGCGTGCGCGACAAGCTGGTCAACGGCGAGCTGGATATGTCCCATGTTCTCTACGGACTGATCTATGGCGTTCATGTGGGCGTGGGCGGCCCCAAGAAGGACATGGCGGTCCTCATGAACCTGAATTACAACGGCCAGGCCATCACGCTGTCGAAAACGCTGGCAGACAAGGGCGCGGTCGACGGCCCGTCGCTGGCCAAAGTCATGGCGAAAGAAAAGCGCGAATACACCTTTGCCGGTACCTTCCCGACCAGCACACACACCATGTGGCTCAACTACTGGCTTGCGGCCTCCGGAATAAACCCAGTCACAGATGCCAAGGTGATTGTGGTGCCGCCGCCCCAGATGGTGGCCAACATGCGTGTCGGCAACATGGACGGATTTTGCGTCGGCGAACCCTGGGGGCAGCGCGCCATCATCGACAAGATCGGCGTCACCGCCATCACCACACAAGACATCTGGAAAGACCATCCCGAAAAGGTTTTGGGAACCCGGGCAGACTTCCTCAAGGCAAACCCGAACACCTGCCGCGCCGTCATGATGGCCGTGCTGGAAGCCAGCCAGTGGATTGATGCCAGCCTGCAGAACAAGACCAAGATGGCCGATGTGGTGGCCGAAAAGTCATACATCAACACCAGCGCCGATGCCATCAACCAGCGCATTCTCGGCCGCTATGAAAACGGCATGGGAAAAACATGGGATGACAAAAACCACATGAAGTTTTTTGCAGACGGCGCCGTGAACTTCCCGTATCTGTCAGATGGCATGTGGTTCCTGACGCAACACAAACGCTGGGGCCTGATCAAGGACCACCCGGACTATCTGGGCGTTGCAAAGCAAATCAACCAGATCGATCTGTACAAGGAAGTTGCGGGTGCCATGAAGATCAGTGTGCCCAAGGAACTGGTCCGTACGAGCAAGCTTTTTGATGGCTCGGTATGGGACGGCAAGGACCCGAAAAAGTACGCCGACAGCTTCAAGATCCACGCCTGAAGCAAGCCTCGAACGTCAACCTATTTATCAAGAGGTCACACACCATGGTCAGTGCCGTATTTCACAGCCCACTCGACGCCACTGCCATGGCGAAACCATCTCCCGCCAAATCAGCTGCGTCCCCCATCGCCAGCAACGGCCAGCCTGCTGACGCCCCAGCCACCATTGATATGAAAACCACCCCTGCAAGCGCGAGCATGCCCGCCAGGCCTTCCCGTGACCTGTCTTTTTTGTGGCTGGCCGTGCTGCCACCGGTTCTGGGCCTCGGCCTGCTGGTCCTGCTGTGGGAACTGGTGTTCATGGGCACAGGCGGCAGCATCCCTTCGCCCAGGGACACCTTCATCCAGGCGATCCAGATTTTCAGCGACCCGTTTTACAGCAAAGGCCCCAATGACCAGGGCGTGGGCTGGAATGTGCTGTCATCCCTCAAGCGCGTGGCCCTGGGCTTTGGCCTGGCGGCGATTGTCGGCATTCCCGTCGGCTTCATGATCGGCCGCTTCTCGTTTCTGAGCCGCATGTTCAACCCGCTGATCAGCCTGATGCGCCCGGTGTCTCCACTGGCCTGGCTGCCCATCGGCCTGCTGGTCTTCAAGGGCGCCAACCCGGCCGCCATCTGGACGATTTTTATCTGCTCCATCTGGCCCATGATCATCAACACCGCCGTCGGCGTGCAGCGTGTTCCGCAGGACTACATGAACGTCGCCCGCGTGCTCAACCTGAGCGAATGGAAGATCGTCACCAGGATACTTTTCCCGGCCGTGCTGCCTTATATGCTGACCGGCGTGCGCCTGGCTGTCGGCACCGCCTGGCTGGTGATTGTTGCGGCAGAAATGCTGACCGGCGGCGTCGGTATCGGCTTCTGGGTCTGGGACGAGTGGAACAACCTCAACGTCAAGAACATCATCATTGCGATCTTTGTGATCGGCATTGTCGGCCTGCTGCTGGAGTTCGCCCTCATCAAGCTGGCCACCGCATTTACGTTTGAAGAAGTCAAAAACTAGGGACGCATCATGAGTTCACTGACCACCAAATACATCGAAATCCAGAACGTCGAGCAGACCTTCAAGACCAGGAAGGGCCCGTTCTGCGCACTGCAAAACGTCAATCTCACGGTGGCCAAGGGCGAATTTGTGGCGCTGATCGGCCACTCGGGTTGCGGCAAGTCAACTTTGCTGAACCTGATTGCCGGCCTGACCATGCCGACCCAGGGCAGCCTGCTCTGTGCCAACCGCGAAATCGGCGGGCCTGGCCCGGAGCGTGCGGTCGTGTTCCAGAATCACTCGCTGCTGCCATGGCTGACATGTTTTGAAAATGTCTATCTGGCGGTTGAACGCGTTTTCTCCGCGACCGAAAACAAGACCCAGCTGAAAGCGCGCACCGATGCCGTGCTGGCCATGGTCGGCCTCACGGCAGCGGCGCAAAAACGCCCCGGCGAGATTTCAGGCGGCATGAAGCAGCGCGTCGGTATTGCCCGTGCGCTGTCGATGGAGCCCAAGGTACTGCTGCTTGACGAGCCCTTCGGCGCCCTGGACGCATTGACCCGCGCCAAGCTGCAGGACGAACTGCTGCAAATCGTTGCCAAAACACAAAGCACCGTGGTCATGGTGACCCACGATGTCGATGAAGCCGTGCTTCTGAGCGACAAGATCGTCATGATGACCAACGGGCCATCCGCAACCATCGGCGAAGTGCTTCCGATTGACCTGCCCCGTCCGCGCGACCGCGTGGCACTGGCAGAAAGCACGCAGTACCTGCATTACCGCAAGGCGGTGATTGATTTCCTTTACACCCGCCAGGCCCACGTTGAAAAACTGACGGCCTGAAATACCGACGCCTGCGGCAACCACGCAAGACCTCCGGGTCAACATACCCGCCCGCGTGAATTGCCACAGAAAACTGAGGACATCACATGAGCGCCATATTTCCAGCGGAAAGCACCTTTCAGGAGACAGCCAGGCCGGCGAATAAATCCCGCGCCCCTGAAAAAGGCAACACCTTCGCGTTCGGCAAGTACCGCGAAATCATCATTGCAGTCGCCCTCTTCCTGCTGTTTGACCTGGGGGTGCTGGTTCTGAACTTCTACACCTCGTTCAAGATCGACCAGGACACGGTTGCCATCAATCTCTCGGGCCGCCAGCGCTATGTCTCGCAGCGCGTCGCCCGCACACTGCTTGAACTTGACGCCATGCGCGTAGCAGGCACGCCCTACAAACCTGAAACCCTGGCCGAGCTGCGGGCGGGCGCGAAGATATTCCAGATCTCGCAGGCGGCTTTCCGCGACGGCGGAACCATACCGGGCGGTGATGGCAAGCCCGTGTACCTGGAGCCCGTGGTCTCCGAGCGTGGCCGCGAACTTGAAGACAAGGTCGATGCCCTCTGGAAACCCTACTACGAGAAGCTGCAGCCTTTGCTCAAGGACGGCTTCACGCCGGAAGACCTCGCTGCAGCACTGGCCTACAGCCAGACCTACAACATCAGGCTGCTTGGCGTGGCCAATGATTTCGTGACCGAAACCCAGCAAATCGGCGCATCGCGTGCCAGTGTCCTGCGCATGGTGCAGACCGGCGGCATCGTGCTGGCACTGCTGAACTTTGCGTTCATCCTGTTCAAGTTCCTCAGGCGACTGAGGACATCTGACGCCGCCATCGAAGCGGCCAACGAAGAAAACCGCGAAATCCTGACCAGCGTCCGCGAAGGCCTGTTTCTGCTGACCCCTGACGGGCAGCTGGGCTCTCAGTTGTCGCGCTCTGCGCACGAGTTGTTCGGCAAGACGCTTTCTCCCGGGCAGGATTTTTTCCAGGTGCTGGCGACGCTGGTGTCGGGCAAGGTGCTGGGGGAGGGGCGTGACTATGTCGACCTGCTTTTCTCGCCCCATGTCAAGGAACAGCTGGTTCAGGGCATCAACCCGCTCTCGGAAGTCCAGGTCATCACCAAAAACCGTCTTGGCCAGGACATCACGCGCCATTTGTCCTTTCACTTCAACCGTGTGACGGATGGCGGGCAGGTGCGCCACTTGCTGGTGACGGTGCAGGATATTTCGCAGAAGGTCGAACTTGAGGCAAGGCTGCACGGTGAACGTCAGCGTTCACAAAAAGAGTTCTCGATGCTGCTGAAGGCGTTTGAAACCGAACCCGCGATGATGCGCAGCTTTGTGGATCGGTCTGAAGCTTCATTGCTGGAGGTGAACGACCTGCTGCGCAGCACGTCGGCAGCATCTTCTGAGGCCCAGGTACTCAAGGCCGTTGACGGCGCTTACCGGCGCATTCACGCGTTCAAGGGCGATGCAGCATCCCTGGGTCTGGAGGTGCTGGCCACACTCGCACACCAGTTTGAAAGCGAACTGCAGAAGCTGAAGGACACCGGCGTTGCCTCTGGCGATACCCTGCTCTCCCTTCCCCTGCCGCTGGAAGACCTGCTCAACAAACTTGCCACCTTCAAGCTGATCGGCAGCCGGAAAATCTCGGCAGGAAGGTCTGACACGAATCCGCAGGCACTGAATACGGTGCTGGCGCAGCTGGCAAACGATGTGGGCGCGGACTGCGGCAAACGCATCAAGGCAAACGTCCGCATGAGCAGCGCGCAGGACATGCCTGCAGACAAGCTGGATCAGCTCCGCGAAATTGCGATACAACTGATACGCAATGCCGTCGTCCACGGTGTGGAGACACCGCAGACACGCGTGGCGTCCGGTAAAACCGAAGAAGGCCAGCTGCAGGTGAACCTGACCCGCGACGAAGCCAATGAATGGCAACTGAGCGTGCGCGACGATGGCGCCGGCCTGAATGCCGACCGCATCCGCCGCAAGCTCGAAGAGCTGGGCTGGTACAGCGCAGAGCAGCTGGAGAGCTTCAGCGAAAAGCAGATCGTGGCGCACATCTTCAAGCCCGGTTTTTCGACGGCTGCCGAAGCGGGCAAACACGCCGGCCGCGGTGTGGGCCTGGATTTGGTGCAAGCCACCGTGCAGAACCTGGGGGCGCGCCTTCTTCTCTCTAGTGTCCCGGGCCAACACACCGAATTCAAAGTCCGTTTCTCGGCCTGAACCCAACTTCAAAGCACACCATGCGCCTACTGATTGTTGACGACTCGAACATGATCCGCACCCGAATCTCACGGGTGGTCCAGAACGGCGGCCTCAAGAACGTGGTCATTGCGGGGCTCGCAAAAAATGGCATCGAAGCCCTGCGCATCGCCAAGGCGGTACGGCCGGACGTGGTGACCATGGACCTGACCATGCCCGAGATGGACGGCATCGAATGCATACAGGCGCTGATCACGTTCGACCCAAAGATCAACATCCTCGTGGTGAGTGCGCTCAGCGACAAGTCAACGGCCATCCAGGCGCTCAAGCTGGGCGCGCGCGGTTTTGTGTCCAAACCCTTCACCGATGAAGAGCTGCAGATTGCGCTGCTCGACGTCGCCGACATACATCAGGAGTCATGATGGAAACACTCAATGAAGACGACCTCAAGATGTTCGTCAACTCCATCAAGCGCTATCTGCAGGTCACGACCCGGCAGGAGCCCCAGATCACGTCGGCCTTTCTGGGCACCCACGATGTCGAGGGTTTCGAATTCAATGGCATCGTGACTTTCTCGGGCAGCTACAACGGCCACGTCGTGGTTTCCATGCCCCCCAAACTGGTCCGCGAAATCCTGCTTTTACAACACGAAACAGACCTCAGTGACGGCAACCTGCTGGACGCCGTCGGGGAGATTGCCAACACGCTGGCCGGCAACGCCCGCAAGGCACTGGGTTCGGACCTGCAGATTTCCGTGCCCATCAAGCTTCAGGGTGTGCACGGCATCAAGGCGCGCGTGCGCAAGCACCCTTATGTGATCACCCTGCGCTGGAACCACCATCTGGCCATGGTTTGCGTCGATATGGAACGGCGGCACTGAGACAGCCCCCACCCATGCACCAAACCAATGCGATCCCGTCACCCGAAGCCCTGCAAACAGTCCTTGGGCAGAGACCCGGGACGCCATCGGGTTGGCACGAGGATTGCATGTAGTCAGGCCATCAACCATTTGCCGCACCGTTGCGGTGAGTGGTTTCAGGACAAAGGCGTCCGCAAGATCGTGCTGCTCAAAACAGCGCTGCATCATGCGGACGCCTTTTTTTGTTTTCGGGAACCCCACGGAGAACCGCTATGGACATGCGTGTGAAAAAACAGAAGCTGGTACTTGTCGGCAACGGCATGGCCGGCGTGCGCACGATCGAAGAACTGCTCAAGATTGATGCATCGCTTTACGACATCACCGTCTTCGGTGCAGAGCCGCATACCAACTACAACCGCATCCTGCTGTCACCCGTGCTGGCCGGTGAGCAGACGGTCGACGAGATCATCCTCAATACCCGGGAGTGGTACGAGGAAAACGGCATCACCCTGCACACCTCCAAAAAGGTGGTCGAGGTGGACCGCATCAAACGCATCGTCCGGGCAGAAGACGGCACCGAGGCCGCCTATGACCGCCTGCTGCTGTGCACCGGTTCCAACCCCTTCATGCTGCCGGTGCCAGGCGCCAACCTGACAGGCGTCATTGCCTACCGCGACATCGCCGATACCAACACCATGATTGAAACGGCAAAGACGCACAAGCGCGCTGTGGTCATCGGTGGCGGCCTGCTGGGGCTGGAGGCCGCCAACGGCCTGATGCTGCGCGGCATGGACGTCAGCGTGGTGCATGTGATGCCAACCCTCATGGAGCGTCAGCTGGACAGCACGGCGGGCAAGCTGCTGCAAAAGTCACTGGAAAGCCGCGGCCTCAAATTCCTCATGGGCGCCCAGACGCAGGAACTGGTGGGCGGACCGGATGGCCGGGTCAGCGCCATCAAGTTCAAGGATGGCACCGAACTGGCAACCGACCTGGTCGTGATGGCCGTCGGTATTCGCCCCAACACGGCGCTGGCCGAGTCCATGCGCATCCATTGCAACAAGGGCATTGTGGTCAATGACACCATGCAGACGGTGACCGATGCACGAATCTATTCCGTTGGAGAATGCGCAGCACACCGCGGCATCGCCTACGGCCTGGTCGCACCGTTGTTTGAGCAGGCCAAGGTTGCCGCCAACCACCTGGCGCAGTTCGGCATAGGCCGCTACAACGGCTCGCTGACTTCCACAAAACTCAAGGTGACGGGCATTGACCTTTTCTCTGCCGGCGAGTTCATGGGCAGCGAAGGCTCTGAAGAAATCGTCATGAGCGACCCCTTTGGCGGCGTCTACAAAAAGCTGGTCATCAAGGACGACAAACTCATAGGCGCCTGCCTGTACGGCGATACCGTCGACGGCAGCTACTACTTCAAGCTGCTGCGCGATGGCCGCAGCATTGCGGACATTCGTGACAAACTGATGTTTGGCGAATCCAATATCGGCGATACCGGCCATGAAGGCCACAGCAAGGCCGCCACCATGCCGGACAGCGCCGAAGTCTGTGGCTGCAATGGCGTCAACAAGGGCACCATCTGCAAGGCCATCAAGGACAAGGGCCTGTTCACGCTCGACGAAGTTCGCAAGCACACCAAGGCCAGCGCGTCATGCGGCTCGTGCACCGGCCTGGTCGAACAGATCCTCATGTTTACCGCCGGCGGCGACTACTCGGCCACGCCAAAACTCAAGGCCATGTGCAGTTGTACGGACCATGGCCACCAGGCCGTGCGCGATGCGATCAAGACGCACAAGCTGCTGACGATTGGTGAAGTGCAAAAGTTCATGGAGTGGCGCACGCCCAACGGCTGCGCCAGCTGCCGCCCGGCCATCAACTACTACGTCACCAGTTCCTGGCCCAAGGAAGCGAAGGACGACCCGCAAAGCCGCTACATCAACGAACGCAGCCACGCCAACATCCAGAAGGATGGCACGTACAGCGTGATTCCGCGCATGTGGGGCGGCGAGACGACGGCCAGCGAATTGCGCCGCATCGCCGATGCCGTCGACAAATACAAGATACCGACCGTCAAGGTCACCGGCGGCCAGCGCATCGACCTGCTGGGTGTGAAGAAGGAAGATCTGGTCAATGTCTGGAAAGACATCGGCATGCCTTCAGGCCATGCTTACGCCAAGGCGCTGCGCACCGTCAAGACCTGCGTCGGCAGCGAATGGTGCCGCATGGGCACGCAGGACAGCACCCAGATGGGCAAGGACCTGGAGCGTGCCATGTGGCGGATGTATGCACCACACAAGGTCAAGTTCGCGGTCAGCGGCTGTCCGCGCAATTGCGCGGAATCCGGCATCAAGGACGTCGGCATCATTGGGGTCGACTCCGGCTGGGAAATGTATGTGGGCGGCAACGGCGGCATCAAGACCGAAGTGGCCCACTTCTTCACCAAGCTCAAGACAAGCGAGGAAGTGCTCGAATACACAGGCGCCTTCATGCAGCTTTACCGTGAAGAGGGCTGGTACCTCGAACGTACAGTGCACTACATCGCGCGCGTCGGCCTGGACCACGTCAAGAAAAAAATACTGGAAGACCATGAAGGCCGCAAGGCACTCTGGGAGCGCCTGCAGTTCACGCTGGATGGCGAGCCCGACCCGTGGTTTGACTTCAACAAGGCCTCGGTCGATACGCGGCAGTTTGCAAAACTCGAGCTGGTGGAGGAGACATCCAAATGAGCAATATCGGCGACTGGAAGGTCATTTGCCGCGTGGAAGACATCCCGGTTCTGGGTTCACGCCGCGTGGCACGCAACAAGGGCATGGATGTGGCTGTTTTTCGCAACAGCGAAGACCAGGTGTTTGCCGTGCTGGACCGCTGCCCCCACAAGGGCGGGCCACTGTCACAGGGCATCGTGTTCGGTACCAGCGTGGCCTGCCCGCTGCACAACTGGACCATAGAACTCGAAGATGGCTGCGCACGCGCACCGGACGAAGGCTGTGTGCAGAAGTTCGCGTGCAAGGTTGAAGCGGGCGTCGTGCACCTGGACCCCAGGGAACTGGCAACACTGGCTGTGGACATACAACCCCCGCGCGCCGGGCCGGGCAGCACCACGGGGGCCCTCGGAGACGCCACATTCGACGTACAGACACCACACACAGCGTGAACACTGCAGTCGCCCCCGGAACTGTGAAAGAGACCCGCTCGACGTGCCCGTATTGCGGGGTCGGCTGTGGTGTGGTCATCACGAGCAAGGGCGACCAGATCACCGGCGTAAGGGGTGACCCAGACCACCCGGCCAATTTCGGGCGGCTGTGCACCAAGGGTTCCACGCTGGCGTTGACGGCGTCTGCGGCGGTGACGATGCAAACCCGGCTGCTCTACCCGATGCGGCGCGAGCATCGCCATGAAAAACCGAAACAGGTGTCATGGAACAACGCGCTCGACTTTGCGGCAGAAAGCTTTGCACACATCATCCGTGACCATGGCCGCGATGCCGTCGGGTTTTATATCTCCGGGCAATTGCTGACAGAAGACTATTACGTCTTCAACAAGCTGGCCAAGGGCCTGATCAGCACCAACAACGTCGACACCAATTCACGCCTGTGCATGAGCAGCGCCGTGGCCGGCTACAAGCAGACGCTGGGCGCAGACGCACCGCCTACCTGCTACGACGATGTCAACCATGCGCAGTGCATTTTTATAGTCGGCAGCAACACGGCTTTTGCGCACCCCATCCTGTTCCGCCGCATTGAAGACGCCAAAGCTGCCAACCCGGCGCTGAAGATTATTTTCTGCGATCCGCGCCGTACCGATACGGCAGAAATAGCCGACCTGTACCTGCCCATCCAGCCAGGTACCGACGTTTCGCTGTTCAACGGCATGCTGCACATCATGTTGTGGGAAGGCTGGATTGACACGGCCTGGATCGCAGCGCACACCACAGGGTTCGATGCCCTGAAAACCACGGTGCGCGATTGCACACCCGACCTGGTCGCAGAAACCTGCGGTATCAAAAAGGAAGACCTGCTGGCGGCTGCAAGGATGTTTTCCACATCGCCCGCCACGCTAAGCCTTTATTGCCAGGGGCTGAACCAGTCCAGCAGCGGCACCGCCAAAAATGCAGCACTGATCAACCTTCACCTGGCCAGTGCACAAATAGGCAAACCGGGCGCGGGTCCCTTCTCACTCACGGGTCAACCCAATGCCATGGGCGGTCGCGAGGTCGGTGGCCTGGCCAACCTGATGAGCGGCCACCGCGACATGGCCAACGCAGACCATCGCGCAGAAGTTGCTGCGCTGTGGGGCGTGCCTTCGGTACCCGACAAGCCGGGCAAATCGGCCGTCGAAATGTTTCAGGCTGCCGCCGATGGCGAGATCAAGGCGCTGTGGATCGCGTGCACCAATCCCGCGCAGTCCATGCCGGACCAGGCGACTGTGCGGCGTGCGCTGGAACGCGCCGAACTGGTGATCGTGCAGGAAGCCTTTGCAACAACATCGACCTGCGACTACGCCGATATTCTGCTACCCGCCACCACCTGGGGCGAGAAGATGGGGACCGTCACCAACAGCGAGCGCTGCATCAGCCGCGTGCGCGCTGCGGTGAAGGCACCGGGTGAGACAAGGCACGACTGGTCCATCGCCGTTGACTTTGCAAATCGTCTCGAGTCCCTGCTGGACAGTTCTCCCTCCGGTCTCTTCACGTACCCGCTTTCAGACGAAGCGGCAGGCATCGAAGCCATCTGGAACGAACACCGCGAATCCACGCGAGGCCGTGATCTCGACATCACCGGCATGAGCTATGCCATGCTGGAGGCCGGCCCGCAGCAATGGCCTCTTAAAACCGGCGAAAGCACAGGCAAGGTCAGGCTATACGAAGACGGTGTCTTTCCGACACCCGATGGCAAGGCCCGGTTTGTCAATACGGTCTACAAACCTGTTGCCGAGCCACGTGAATCGCGTTTTCCGTTTTCACTGACGACCGGCCGCCTTCGCGACCAGTGGCATGGCATGAGCCGCACCGGCACCTTGGGTCGTTTGTTTGGCCATGTGGCCGAGCCGGTCATCCAGATGAATGTGCAGGACATGACGCGCAGGCTTTTGAAGGAAGGCGACCTGGTGCAGGTCACCTCCAAACGCGGCTCCATCGTGGTGCCCGTGCAGGCCTCGCCTGAAATCGGCATGAGCCAGGCCTTCGTGGCCATGCACTGGGGTGAGGAATACCTCAGCGGCGTGTCGACCCACGGCACGCCGCTTGCCGGCATCAATGCCCTCACCACTTCGGCCTATTGCCCCAGCTCAAATCAGCCTGAACTCAAACACGCAGCGGTCAAGATCCTCAAGGCAGAGTTGCCATGGACATTACTGGCCATGGCCTGGCTGCCCAACAGCGAAGCGCTGGATGTTCGCGAAAAACTCAAGCCCCTGATGGCGGCGTTTCCGTTCACAAGCTGTGTACCCTTTTCAAACAACACACCACTGCTCGCCAATGGAGAAGCTGGCGCCAAACTGGAACGTACCGGCGTGCTGTTTCGTGCAGCCGGGCACGAAGCTCCCACCGACGACATACTTGCAGAACTCGAACGCATTTTGTCTCTGGCAGGTGAGGATTCGCTTCACTATGTTGACCGCAAAAAAGGCCAGCGTCGCACAGCCCGGCTTCACCGTGTGGATGACCATGCAGAACTGGTCGGGTTTGTCCTTGCGGGCGACACCAGCGCCGAGGCATGGATCAAAACGCTGCTGCAGGATGAACTCCCGGCCCAGGCTTATGGCCGTCTCTTGCTCTCACCGGGCTCAAAAGCCCCTGTGGCTGTACAGTCGCGCGGCAAACTGGTGTGTACCTGCCTGAACGTGACGGATATGGCCATTGACGAACATCTGGCAAGCCTGAGCCAGGGCATCTCGCTGGGGCAAGCGGGCGCAGGTTATCTTGCCACCGATGAGGACCGGCTGGCATCCCTTCAGAATGTGCTGAAGTGCGGAACCAACTGCGGCTCATGCATTCCGGAACTCAAACGCCGGATACGCGCAGCGCACACCGAGCCACCTGCTGCTGGCTACCAGCCACAGCGTGGCGTGATCCCGATCAATGTGGTGGCATGAGCCAATGCGCCAATTGATCAAATAACGAAAAGTTATTGACGGTTCGCAGACAATCCCCCTCATGCATAAAACCAGCAACAAGCATGACTAGCCATGGGAATTAGCCAGTACATCAAGGAAATCGGGCGCGGCAAGGATGGCGCGCGGGCACTGACGCGCGAGCAGGCCACCGACCTGCTGGGCCAGGTACTGGACGGTGCCGTGACCGACCTCGAAGTCGGCGCCTTTTGCCTGGCCATGCGCATCAAGGGCGAAACACCTGAAGAGATGGCCGGGTTTCTCGACGCCGTTCACCAGCGCCTCAACCACATCCCTGTTGATGCGGCGAACACACCCACTGTCGTGCTGCCCAGTTACAACGGTGCGCGCAAACTGCCGGTACTCACGCCACTGCTCGGGCTTTTGCTGGCGCGTGAAGGTGTCGCGGTACTGCTGCACGGCACGCCGACAGAAAGCAGCCGTGTGTTTGTATCGGAGGTATTGCTTGCGCTGGACATACCTGCCCGGAGGGAGATCAAGGCCATCGCGCCCGGGGAACTGGCATTTGTCCCCACCGAGGTGCTCTGCCCCGCACTGAAAAAACTGCTCGATGTCCGCCGTGTGGTCGGCCTGCGCAACCCGGCACACAGCCTGGTCAAGATCATGAATCCCTGCGCCGGTAAAAGCCTGGTCGTCAGCAGCTACACCCATCCCGAATATGCCATCTCGATGGCGCAGACGTTTGAGCTGGTCAAGGCCAATGCACTGCTGCTGCGCGGTACCGAGGGCGAAGTGGTCGCCGATGCCCGCCGCATGCCCCAGATGGATGCCTTTATCGGTGGCAAGCGGTCGCTGCTTCAGCAAACCCAGAGCGGCACGCTTGCATCACTGCCAGACCTGCCCAAAACCACCGACGCGGCCGCAACCGCCACCTATATACGCGCTGTCATCAAGGGTGATTTACCCGTGCCGACATCGATTGCGCGGCAGGTGGAACATATCTTGCACTTGTTGCCTCAAATACCGCCTCAAATTACCTGACCATCATGAATACTGGCAAAGTCACTCTCGTAGGCGCAGGCCCCGGCGATCCGGAACTGCTGACCCTCAAGGCCCTCAAGGCCATACAGACCGCGACCGTGCTGTTTGTGGATGACCTGGTCAGCAGCGAGATCGTGGCCTACGCCAATCCCGGCGCACGCATCGTTTCCGTGGGCAAGCGCGGCGGCTGCAAATCGACACCGCAGGCGTTTATTGAAAAGCTCATGGTCATCGCCGCACGCGAGGGCGACAACGTCGTACGCCTCAAAGGCGGCGACCCCTTTATTTTTGGCCGCGGCGGTGAAGAAGTTGAACACCTGCGCGCGGCCGGCATTGAGGTCGACATCATCAACGGCATCACCTCGGGCCTGGCGGCCGTGACGTCACTGGGTGTGCCGCTCACGCACCGCGAACATGCGCATGGTGTCGTCTTCATCACCGGTCACGCCAAGCCCGGCGCCGGCGCCACGGACTGGCGTTCGCTGGCGGTCACTGCCCGTGACGCCAGGCTGACCCTGGTGATCTACATGGGCGTGAGTGGCGCGCAGCGCATCCAGGAAGAACTGCTCGAAGGCCTGTCACCCGACACCCCGGTCGCCATCGTGCAGCACGTGAGCCTGCCTTCGCAAAAGCACAGCGTGGCCACCCTGGGGACGATGGTCACCACCATCGCGCGGGAAGGGCTTGCGAGCCCGTCCGTCATCGTTGTCGGTGACGTGATCAAGGGTGTCGCTGCGGCGGCCCTGATCGCAACAGACAAGGGCGTCCGCACAGCCTGAGTCTTTGGCCGGGCCGTCAATCTTTGCAGCTATGCTTGGCAGCCTCTTTGGGCTCCCGTTCGGCTTCAGGCTGTTTTTATGCATAAATTTGATGTGGTGGTGATTGGCGCGGGTGCCGCCGGTCTTTTCTGTGCGGCCCAGGCCGGCCAGCGCGGCCTGAAAGTCCTGCTGCTGGACCACAGTGAAAAGGTCGCCGAAAAAATCCGCATCTCCGGTGGCGGCCGTTGCAACTTCACGAATCGTGATGCGACGCCGGCCAATTTTCTAAGCGACAACCCGCACTTTTGCCGCTCCGCCCTCTCACGCTACACCCCGCAGGATTTCATTGAGCTTCTGCAGCGCCACAGCATTCCCTTTCACGAAAAGCACAAGGGCCAGTTGTTTTGTGACCGTTCGGCAGAAGACATCATCAACATGCTGCTGGCCGAATGCGATGCAGGCCAGGTCACACGCTGGCAACCCTGCGCCATCAAAAGCCTTGCGGGGCCAGAAGCCGATCAGCCGGATTACCGCATTGACAGTGATCGCGGGCTGATCGAAGCGCCGCAGGTCGTCATCGCCACAGGCGGCCTGTCCATCCCCAAGATTGGGGCCACAGACTTCGGCTACCGCATCGCCAGACAATTTGGCCTTCGTCTGGTCGAGCCCCGTGCAGCGCTGGTGCCACTGACGTTCGACGGCGGGCAATGGGCACCTTTTGCGCAACTTGCAGGGCTTGCCCTGCCGGTGCTGATCGAGACTGGCGCAGCGGACGCAACGCCAAAACAACGAAAGAAAGCCACGATTTTTTCAGAGGATTTGCTGTTCACCCACAGAGGCCTGAGCGGCCCGGCCGTGCTGCAGATTTCCAGCTTCTGGCACGAAGGCCAGCCGGTGCGCGTCAACCTTGCTCCCGGCATCGATTTGCCCAATCTGCTGCTTCAGGCCAAATCCCGGTCCAGAAAGCTGATCGCCAACGAACTTGCCAACCTGGTGCCCACCCGCCTTGCCGACGCCTGGACCAGCACCGACCCCGCCCTGCAACGCCCCATCAGCGACGCCACCGACAAGACGCTCTTGAGCCTGGCAGAACGCCTGGCCGACTGGCAACTGGTGCCCAACGGCACCGAAGGCTACAAAAAAGCAGAAGTCACTGTCGGCGGCGTAGACACCCGCGACCTGTCATCACAAACCATGGAATCCAGGCAGCCCGGCCTGTATTTCATTGGCGAAGTGGTCGACGTCACCGGCTGGCTGGGCGGTTACAACTTTCAGTGGGCCTGGGCCTCGGCCTATGCCTGCTCTGAAGCCCTGGCGGCGACAAAGGCTGGCTGAACCCAGAAACTCGCCGACCTCAAACAAAGCGGGTTTTCGCTGGTAGAGCCGCGGGACTGGCTCCGCCAGACCGCAGGCGAAGCGCCCCCTCGGGGGGCAGCGAACCACACGAAGTGGGAAGCGTGGGGGCCACATCTTCGCCAACAGGAGCCGCGGTCCGGCTTTGCCGGCCGCAAGGCGGGGCGGCCCCCTGAGGGGGCAGGAAGTTACACGAAGTGAACGACCGTGGGGGCTGGTATATAATCTAAGGCTTTGCTAGCAAACCCGCGTCCGGCCTGATCCTGATCAGATCACTAAAGACGCCCAATTTTTGGACCCCTTTCAATGACGACCATTCGTGTAAAAGACAATGAGCCCTTTGACGTGGCTCTGCGCCGTTTCAAGCGCACCATCGAAAAACTCGGCCTGCTGACCGACCTGCGCGCTAGAGAGTTCTACGAAAAGCCAACGGCTGAACGCAAGCGCAAGAAGGCTGCTGCCGTCAAGCGCAACTACAAGCGTATCCGCTCGATGCAACTGCCGAAGAAGCTGTACTAATCAGTACACGCCTCACGGCAAACCAAAGCCCGCACGAGGACGCTCTGCGGGCTTTTTTACTTGTTGCCCCTACTTTTTGACCCCTCACTTCCAGGAGACCCTCATGGCACTCAAAGAACAAATCACAGAAGACATGAAAAACGCCATGCGCGCCAAGGACAGCGAGCGCCTGGGCACGATTCGCCTGCTGCTCTCGGCCATGAAGCAGAAAGAAGTGGATGAGCGTGTGGTGCTGGACGATGCAGCCGTCATCGCCATCGTCGACAAGCTCATCAAGCAGCGCAAGGATTCGATCGAGGCTTTCCAGAAAGCCGAGCGCAAGGACCTGGCCGACAAGGAAGCCGCCGAGTTGGTGGTGCTGCAGGCCTACCTGCCAGCGCGCCTGAGCGCTGAAGAAGTCACCGCAGCCGTCAAGGCCATCGTGGTCGAGCTCGGTGCCAGCGGTCCCGGCGACATGGGCAAGGTCATGGGCGCAGTGAAGGCCAAGCTGGCAGGCAAGGCCGATATGGGCCAGGTTTCAGCGGCAGTAAAGGCCGCGCTGGCTGGTTGATTTGAGGGCGGCGCATGACACGCCGCCACCCAAATCAGGATCCGGCTATTTTCATCCTGTTGACCAGGATGGAACCTACGGTTTTAGCCCCGTAGTTGTACGCATCCGCCCCCACCGCCTGAATGCCCATCAGCATGTCTTTCAGGTTGCCGGCAATGGTGATTTCCTCGACCGGGA
>JAZKCB010000202.1:0-9560 GCA_040388335.1 Pseudomonadota bacterium
AGCAACATGAAGGGCATCGTGGCCTATGAAACCCCGGGCTTCGTCTTTCCGGAAGGCGAAGGCCCCGCGCCTGACCCCAAGGGACCGTTCGGCCCGCATGCGGTTCCGCTGGCCGAGTTCATGAAGCTGACGAAATTTCCCATCCAGCTGGTTTTTGGCGACAACACCAACGTGGGCCGGCCTTTCTGGGCAGACGCCCTCAAAACGGCGCGCTCCTTTTGCGACATCGTCAAAGGCCATGGCGGGGACTGCGAGGTACTGGTGCTGACGGATGCGGGCCTGAAGGGCAACACCCATATCGCGTTTGCCGACCTGAACAACGAAGCGGTTGCCGCCGAGCTGTCAAAGTGGCTGCGCCGCAAGGGTCTGGACAGGTGACGGAGGCTTTTTTGCTATCAACAAGATAGCTTCAGAGGCTTTCTGATACTGGTCAAAGCGTCAAAATGACCACCATCAAAAACAGCTAATATAGCTATTTTAAGCCAGCTGCCGGCCTCGCGAGCACGCCAGCAAGCGACCAAAGGCCGTTTTCCGCCCGAAAATGGCCTTTTTTATGCATGAAATATGCTTCCAGACCAATAGAACCGAGCGTGAGCAGCTATGTATTTAATAGCATCTATCGTGGCTCGCGCAGCGGGCGACCGGATCACTTCACCTGAAAACCGCGCCGCCTCGCCAGGCATGCAGCGTCACACCAGCAATGCCCCCGGGGTGCCCTTCTGCACCTTGAACGTGCCCTTGGCCTCCAGCCTGTCGCGAGTGGTTTTTTGCGTGTCTTGTGTTGTCATGAAACGCGTGGAGACCTTCAACAAACTTCAAGGCCAGGCGCCTTCAGACAACACCTTGCCAGCCAGGCCGCCGTTATCCTGAAATCTTTCAGGCGCCGCCCCGTACGCACTCAATGTGTGTGCCGGTGATGTGCATCCGGGAAATGCACGTGGGTGTGCGAGATGGGCTGATGCCTGTGTGCATGGACGTGCTTCGTACCTGCCGCTACCTCGCCATCATGGCGGTGATCATGGTGTTCATCGCCCGAACCATGTTCATGCTCGTGGCTGTGCTCAAGCGGCTCGTGCACATGCGCATGCGCGTGACGCTCTGACAGGTGCAACCAGAGCCCGAGGGCCATCAGCAGGCCAGCAATGGTCAACGGCAGGGTCAGCGGTTCATCGAGGATGACGATGGCCAGCAGCGCACCGGCAAACGGCGCAATCGAAAAATAGGCGCCGGTACGCGCTGTGCCCAGGTGGCGCAGGCCAATCACAAACAGCACCAGGCTGACGCCATAGCTGGCAAACCCCAGCAGCGCCGCGGACACCACCAGCGTCGGGCCGGGCCAGCTGGCGCCCAGCAGCAAAGCCAGCGCGAGGTTGGTAGCGCCTGCCGTCAGCCCTTTGACCATCGCAATGAAGGAGGCATCCGAAAGGGACACCTTGCGCGTCAGGTTGTTGTCTATGCCCCAGGCCAGGCAGGCACCCGTCACCGCCAACGCCGGCCAGAGCGATCCAAACTGCGCATCCCCGGGCCAGGACAACACCACGCCGCCGGCAACAATCGCCAGCATGCCCAGCGCAATGCGCCGGTCAAAGTTCTCCTTGAACACAAACCATGCGATCAATGCGGTGAGCACGCCTTCGGCATTGAGCAGCAGTGATGCGCCAGATGCCGGCATGCCCGACAAGCCGTACATCAACAGCACAGGCCCCATGACCCCGCCGGCGCACACGGCGCCTGCCAGCCATTTCCATTCGCCTTTGGGCAGTTGCACAGGCGCCGCCTTGCGCAAGGTTCGCAGGATAAAAAGTCCAAAGCCAGAACCGAGGTACAGCAAAGCAGCCAGCAGCCACGGGCTGGTCTGGGCCAGCAGCATTTTTGAAAGCGGCGTGCCTGCACCGAACAGGATGGCCGCAACAAGCGTGGCCAGCACGCCCGGCCGGGTCAGTGATTTCAAAGTCAGTCCTTTTTAATGCGCTTCATGCTTCATGATAGCCAGACACCTTCACACAGATTCCGGCCGATTCGCACCGATGTATGCCTCTTTGATGCAGGATCATCCCTTCAAGGCGATCCGTCGGGTTCAGTTCAAACCTGATGCGTGTCAGACAAATTCGGTTTATCGACAAAGCAGCTATGCAGATGTCGCCAGCCGCCTTAGCATCGCCATTGGCACCGTCCCGGCATGCCACCCAAGCTCATAGCAAACAATCAAGAGGAAACAACATGAACACAAAGACAGTCCTGGCCCGCATCAGTGCATTGACATGTGCAGCCGTTCTTGCAGGATGCGCTGCCCCTGTACCACCGCCGCCGCCTCCGATGGTCAGCCCTGTGTTCACACTGTGGT
Source organism: Pseudomonadota bacterium (assembly GCA_040388335.1). Classification (GTDB taxonomy): domain Bacteria; phylum Pseudomonadota; class Gammaproteobacteria; order Burkholderiales; family Burkholderiaceae_C; genus Polaromonas. The sequence goes on from JAZKCB010000202.1 coordinate 2,345, forward strand.
CGCCCACCTTCCCGGATGGCGCTTCCCTGACCGCCGCCCACGCGGGCAACCTGCCGGGTAACCCGAACTGCACGGGCCAGAACGTGACGCCCCCGCTGGCCTGGGCGAATGTGCCGGCTGGCACGAAGAGCCTTGCCTTGCTGGTACACGACCAGGAAGGTCGTGGCGGTCTGGGCGTGGCGCACTGGGTCGCGTACGGCATCTCGCCTGCAGTCACCGGCTTTGCCGAAAATGAAATCGGCGTGCTGTCCTCCAAATACGTTGGCGGCAAGAGCACGCTGAACCTGGGCAACTACATGGGCCCCTGCCCGCCCGCAGGCACCGGCCAGCACCACTATGTGTACACCGTCATCGCCACCGACGCCGAGCCAGCGGAAATCCCGGCCGGTCTGACGATGCAGGAGTTGCTGACCCGCCTGCAGGGCAAGGCCAGGGGCGCCAGCAGCATCGTGCTGCGCTACGGTCGCCCGTAACGAGCGAGGTATCCGGGCTCGCCAGGATGTAAAGTCGACTTTACATCCTGGCGCTGGGGGGGAAACTGATTGAGGTGGCTTTGCCAAAAAAGGCCTCAAAAAGGCCGATTTTGAGTGTCAAAAATGGCTGCAGCCCAATAAATACGCGCATGAGCAGCTACAAAATAAATAGCAAATTCAGCCTGCAGATCCGTTCAACATGACCGGCCTGCGCGCGCCCCGCTGCCATGCAAGCGACGCAAACACGCTGCGCAACACCGCATACAGACCCCAGAGCAGCAGCACGGGGATGATCAGCGTCTGCAGCAAAAAGATCACGATGAGTTTGACGATGTGCTCTGTCACCCGCTCTGCCGCCTGCCTGATCTCTTCAAAACGCGCCTTCACGTCGGCCGTCTTGTTGATCCACTCCTTCATGCGCTCAAGAATGCCGGTGCTCTCGGGCGGTGCAGGCGGGTTGAGCTTGTTCGCCTGCGATGAAGCGCCGTCTATCGCCTGCTGGGTCGCCGAGTAGTCGGCGGCCAGAAACTTCTGCCACAGCACATCGGTACCCAGCACGGCGACGGGAATCGCAAAACGCACCATCAGCAAAACAATCAGCAGACGTGACAGCCACATTGGCGAGGCCTGCCGGCGAAAGTAAAGCCAGGCCCAGCCTGTCACTGCCGCAGTCAGGGCCAGCGACACAGGCCAGTAAGCGCCAATCGCAATCGCGGCTTTCATCACCCCAAAGGCCACGCTGGCCATGAGCATGAAGTCCGAGAAGTTCTTCACCAGGTCATTCACAGGCGCCAGCAATTGCCCCGGTGTGAGGCTGACACCCACACCCAGCGGCTGGGCCGAGAACTGCGTGCCCTGCACCACAGACAGCACGCCGTGCAGCGCACGTGCGGTGGCAAAGCTGACGAGCGCACGCTTCAGGCCCGCATCCACCTGCGTGGTCGCGGGCGTATCCATGGGGGCGAGCCAGGCGCAGGCCACTGCGACGGCAAGGCAGACGGCTGCTGCGATCTGGCGTGTGAACTTCATCGTGACAATCCTTTGGCAACTACGGGCAATGCACGAAGATTAACCGGCCCAGGCATGCCGCGTTGCAACACGCTAGCCAGGCGACGGCTGGAGCCTGACTTGCGCAAAGTGCAGGTGATGCATGAATTCACGCAGCATCAGCACGACAGCGAAAAAGCGGGCATGCGTGGGCAGACTCTCCTGACTTGCCGGCCGGCCTTCGCTAACGGCGACCAGGCGGTTGAACAAGGCCTCCACCTGATCGAGGGAAAGCCCAGTCTGCGCGATGCCACCGGCCTCCAGACTGCTGGCGATCAGCGCGGCGCCCATGCCTTGAAGGATCAGCATGGAACTGCCCGCAAACCGGTCTGCCAGGGGCATCACGGCCTCTTCAGTCGACTCGATGGCATGCTCGAGTTCGACGGGCCGTGGCGGTTCATGCCGGAGGCTTTGCCGCACCAGCGAGTCCACACCCAGCGCAAATTCGCTGCTGAACAAGATTTGTGCCCCGGCCACACGCTGCACCTGGCTGGTGTTGCCGCGAAAATCCAGCACAGTGACTTCCTCTGCAGCCACTGTTCGGCAAACGGTTGCGGCGATCTGGCGGGTGAATTTCATGGCAGGCGTCCTGGCGTTTCAAAACTGCTATTCGTGATGGCTGGGTCGCATTTTTATCGACACCGCATCACACAGCTTAACGCCAGGGCATGAACACAAGTCTTGCGATGCCAGCTCACCACGCAAGAATCAATCGCAATCCACATCAGATATGCGCTGCCACTTCTGCGTATTTTCGTGCCGATTACATGCACCCAACCGGACATCATTCGGCGACAAGCCTGACCTCACACTGACCACCAGAATCATTTGAGAAATCCTCCTCAATCAGTTGTAAAGACTCGTATCGTTTTCAGAAATCGGTATGCGCAAACAATGCGGCGGCGTTGTGGAAACAGGCAGATATGTCTCTGTCGTGAACTTCAACCATCTAAGGTGTTGCCATGAAATCCAGTCGTTTGATTCTTGCCATTTGCATGTCGGGTCTCAGTATGGGTGCGTTTGCGCAGTCACTGCAGGAGATACAGCAGCGCGATGTCAACCAGCAGCAGCGCATTGAAACCGGCCTGCAAAACGGATCGCTCAATACACGCGAAGCGGCGCTGCTTGAACGTGACCAGAAGCGTTTGCAATCGGCAGAAGCCAAAGACCTGAAGAACGGAAACCTGAGCACTGCAGAGCGCCGCCAGCTCACCCGGCTTGAGAACAAGGACAGCCGCGACATCCGCGAAGCTACCAGCAACGGCGTCAAGGGCGATCCGCTGTCAACCTCTTCGCAGCGCATGCAGGTCGACGTGCAGCGCAACGTCAACGAAGACAAGCGCATTGAGGCTGGCGTCAAGAACGGCTCCCTCACAAACCGCGAAACCGCAAGGCTTGACCAGGGCCAGGCAAGGGTTGACGGCAAGGAATTCCGCGCAGGCAAAAATGGTTACGTCAACAAGGGTGAGCAGGCCGGCGTGCAACAAGCCGAGTCAAACCAGAGCCACCGTATTCACCGCCTCAAAACCAACGACCACAACCGCAGGGGCTGAACTGCTTGCTTCAGGCGTTGCAACGCAGACGTGCATGCAGCCCTGAATCAAAAGGCCTGCCCGCTGTAAGGTATCGCGGCCATCGCCGACCAATGCTCTATTTCTACAAGCGATGGAGCTTGAATATGGTTGGACGAACCCCGCTGCTGGCGGCACTCATCGTATTTGCGATCACAGCGGCTGCAGAGCCCGTCACGCTCACCGCAGCCGATGGGGTCAAGGTCTTCGGCGACTACCAGGCGGCCAGCAAGCCGGGTGCACCGCTCATCCTCGCCTTTCATCAGGCTGAATCGAGCAGCGCCGAATACAAACCGCTGATATCACGGCTCAACCAGGCCGGCTTCAGCGTGCTGGCCATTGACCAGCGCTCGGGCGGTGACGAGTTCGGCGGCGAGAACAAAACGGTCGCGTCGCTGGGCCGTTCAGGCAGTTATGAATCCGCATTGCAGGACATGGAATCAGCGCTGGCCTGGGGCAAGTCAAGGGCCAACGGTTCACCCGTGCTGGTCTGGGGTTCCAGCTATTCGGCAGCATTGGTGTTTGTGCTTGCAGCCAGGCACCCGGCCGATATCCACGCCCTGCTCGCCTTCTCCCCAGGCGAATACCTGGCAAAAACGGAAGCCGTCAGAACGGCAGCAAAAACAGTCACCGTGCCGGTCTTCATTGATCAGGCCAGCGACGAGGGTGAAATTGCGGCCTCTCGCAGTATCGTGGCCGCCGTTGCCACACCGGCAGCCGGCAAGGTCAACTTCATTGGCCGCAAGAACAGCGTGCATGGTTCAGCCACCTTGCGCAGCGACAGTAATCCTGCCGGAGCAGAAGAAAACTGGCAGGCCGTATTGGCATTTTTAAGCCGCTTCAAGGGCGCGAGGTAAAAGCTGTCTGGCGTTGGCGCGTATGACCGCAAGCGCCAGTCCATACGGCCACATCTCCCGTGCTGTACCCCTTGCAGCCGCACAATTCCTTATGCGCGCAGTCAGCCTACAGGCGCGAGGCAGGTGCCTCGACCCTATCAACCCATCATCTCAAGGAAACTCAAGCTTTCAGTCAGTTGGCTGTCGCGGGCGAATTCCTGAAAACGCGGATGGCAAGGGTCACGATGGCAAACTCAAAAACTTTCGCATGCGGGCTTCTTTTGGAGAAGCCCATTGGAGGGTGGGCATTGATGCCACATCCTGTCCCAAGGGGCCAATCGGGTTCGTACAACCATCACCAGACTGGCTACTGTCCGTGAGCAGGCAAGGCTTACCCAAATACAACTTGCAGATTTGGCAGGCGTGTTGGAGCGCACCGTCCGCCATCATGAATCGATGATGAGCATTGGAAATATCTGGAAGGCAACCCATGCAGGATGGCGCTTCTGCAGAAATCGCTGTCACAGGCTGGGAAGGCCTGGTCGGAATATCGGTATTCATGGGAGGTAGTTCCACGCCCAGCCGCGCAGTTGTACAAAATGCGGGCCAGGCTTACCGGATGAAGGCCGACGTGCTCCGGAAGGAGTTCGAGCGCTCCACAGACGTGTCGCGCCTGCTGCTGCGGTACACCCAGTCACTGGTTGCCCAGATGACGCAGACAGCAGCGTGCAACCGGCACCACACGCTTGACCAGCAACTTTGCCGCTGGTTGCTGCTGAGCCTTGATAGCCATTCCGGCAATGAACTTCTGATGACCAGCAAGCTGATCTCCAACATGCTGGGGGCCACAGAAGAGAAGATGGAACAGGGCGTTGCCATACTTGAATACGCGGGCCTGATCAAATACAGGCACGGTAACGTTCTGGTTCTTGACCGCACGGGGCTTGAGAATCGCGTGTGCGAGTGTTACCAGGTCGTTAAAGATGAATATGACCGTTTACTCGGTATGCCGCACCCCGACGCGGAAGAGCCGGCGGCCAATGCCTGAGGCTAGAGTCAATTTCGCAGCGCGTATTTCTGCGCTACTGCATCGCTGCGTCACTGCACGCTCTCAAGACTGCCCTCGCGTTGCAACCTGGCCTTGGCCACCTCGTGCCGCAACTGGTCGAACCCGGTCGCAGGCACGGTCTCGCCATCGCGGTCAGCAATTTCCGGGAGGCGCTGAACCACCGTTTCAGCCTTCAGGTCAGCAGGCGTGAGGAAGATGCCTTGGGTCATCGTGATGTGCGCCTGCTCGAACCCGCCGGCGCCGGCCAGCAGGATGGTGCGTGTCGGCGCATCTTCGGTCACCAGCGCCACCAGGCCTGGGCTCACGCATGTGGGCTCCAGCAGTGCCAGGTCTTCGGGGGTCAGCAACTCTTCGGTCATCGCCGTCGCCGCCGTGGGTGCCAGGCAATTGACACGCACGTTGTTGCGTTCGCCCTCAATGGCCAGCGTCTGCATCAGGCCGACCAGCGCCATCTTGGCAGCGCCGTAGTTGGCCTGGCCGAAATTGCCGTAGAGGCCGGTTGACGAGGTGGTCATCACGATGCGGCCGTAGTTCTGCGCGCGCATCAGGTTCCACACGGCATGGGTGCAGTTCGCCGCACCCATCACATGCACATCCATGACAAGGCGAAAGTCATCCAGGCTCATCTTGGCAAAACTCTTGTCACGCAATATGCCCGCGTTGTTCACAAGAATGTCGATGCGGCCCCATTTGTCGACGGCCTTTTTCACCATCGTCTCGACCTGGTCAGATCGGGTGACATCAGCATCATGGGCAAATGCTTCGCCGCCCATGGCCTGGATTTCTTTCACGACACCTTCTGCGGGCGAGCCGGGCTGGCAGGCGCCAATGTCATTGACCAGCACCTTCGCGCCGTGGCGAGCCAGTTCAAGCGCGTGCGACCTGCCGAGGCCGCGGCCTGAACCCGTGATGATGGCCACGCGGTCTTGCAGAAGTTTTGTCATTGAGAGCTTTCCTTGGATGATGGTTTGAATCTTGCCAGGCGAAAATCATAAACGCTTGCCCATCACCGTGGAATCAGCCTTGTCACCCATGTTCAGGGCAAAAAAAAGCCCGGCAGAAGCCAGGCTTTAAAAACGGGATGAACCGCCGGAGACAAAGGCATTTGCACGCCTCGTTAACTGCCGTGAATCCTAGAACGCCAATATTAAAGTGATGTGACAAGGCCTGAGAAATTCTGGCGCACCAGCGGCAGCGTCCAGTGGCGAACCCAGGTCGCCATGGTTTTGCGCGGGTCACCCAACTCAAGGCTGGCCTTGAAGCGCGGTTGCATCAGCGACTTCGACACCATGATTTCAACAGCCGGTGTTGCGGAGTCCGCCACCCAGTCAAAAAAGGTTGGGGCCATGCTCATGCGGTTGGCTTTGACGAGTTCGATGACAAGATCGTCAAGCGCCTTGATGGCAAGAATGGAGGTCTGCTCTGCAGTGAGGGAATTGGGGATCATGGGAAATCATCAACGGGTGAAATAGGAAGGTGTTCAGGCAAACACGTGATCAGGCAACTTCCACCTCCAGCGACTCAAGGGGCAAGAGCATTGCAATGCGCTCGCTCAGGCCATCTGCCCGCTCGGGGCCGGCAATCTGCGCGACGGTCAGCAGCATCTGGTCCGCGATCTTCAGCATCGACTCGCGATCACGCGCCTCCCTGAGCTGGCCGCGGTACTGTGCGGCAAGCTCCGGCAGCTTTCGTACAAACATGCGCTCGCAGATGTCAAAGAGGAACATCCGCGTGGTCGCCAGGGAGCGCTTGCCCTCAAAGCTGTCTGACGAGCTTCTTTCAACAAGCGCTGCTGTCTGGACATTCACTTCTGTGGCTGCAGCCGTGGCTGGCGCGGCAGCCGGCGCGACGGACTGGAATGACGTCTGGATGGCGAGGTAACCTTCGGCCACAAGCTTGTCGAGAACACCAGTGGTGTCCTGTAACAAAACGATCATCTCCTGCCGTGTTTTGCTGCCGTCAGCCAGAAAAAGAGCGCCGCGCTCGCGAACACTCAGGAGTCGCTCCTTGGCCGCAAGTTCGGCTTTGGCTTTGTCGGTGCGGTGAAGTTGCATGATGAGTTGCCTGGGTAGGCCTCAAATCTAGCTGCGCTTGATGTCGGCACCGTGACGTAAAGGGCGTATGCATCAATACCCGAGCGCCACGCCGGGTTGAATTATTTTTTTACAAATGTGTGCCGCACGATAGACAGGCCTGTCATGACATCTACATAATTTTGTT
>JAZKCB010000203.1:0-6327 GCA_040388335.1 Pseudomonadota bacterium
GGTTGACGACGTGCGGAATCATCACCCAGTTGCGGTGCAGGTTGGCGCCGCTGATCTTCTTGATGCGCGACATGTCCTTTCGCTCGATCGGGCCGAACTTGGTGAAGTCGACCTTGGGCCATGGCAGCAGATCAAGGCCCGCGCCGCCACCACCAGTGGACGCAGGTGCCTTGGCAGCCTGCGCCTGGGTGCGTGTACTGCCGTCCATGACGGCTTTCGTGAAGGCCTGAACGTCTTCAACCGTGATGCGGCCCTTGGGGCCCGCGCCCTTGACTTCCGACAGCGGCACGCCGAGTTCACGTGCGAACTTGCGCACGGACGGCGATGCATGCGGCAGGCTGCCGGTGGGCGCGGCGGTCGGCTCATGCGCCGGCAGCGATGCAGAAGCCGCCGGTACCGGGCTGGATGCCGTTGCTGCAGCCGGTGCGGCTTGCGCAGCCTGGGCAGGCGCAGGTGCTGGAGCTGCTGCGGCAGCCGGTGCAACCATGGCAGAACCTTCAACAATGGCCAGCAGGTCACCGATGTTGACCTTGTCGCCCATCTTGACCTTGAGCTCCTTGAGCACACCTGCAGACGACGACGGGATCTCCATCGAGGCCTTGTCGGACTCGACGGTGACGAGCGACTGCTCGGCCTTGATGGTGTCGCCGGGCTTGACCAGTACTTCAATGACAGTGACGTCCTTGAAATCGCCGATGTCCGGGATGCGTATTTCAATCGGGCCTGACTTTGCAGCGGGTGCTGCCGCAGGCGCTGCGGGCGCAGCAGCGGCCGGCGCTGGCGCGGCGGCTGCAGCGGCTGGGGCGGAAGCAGGCGCCGCGGCTGCAGCGGGCGCTCCGCCTTCAGCTTCCAGCGAAACCACCACCGATCCCTGCTTGACCTTGTCACCCAGCTTGACCTTGATCTCCCTGACCACGCCAGCTTGCGAGGACGGGATTTCCATCGATGCCTTGTCCGACTCGACCGTCAACAGCGACTGGTCTGCCTTGATGGTGTCGCCGGGCTTGACCAGCAGCTCAATGACGGTGACCTCGTCGAAATCACCAATGTCCGGAACCTGAATATCTACCAATGCCATGTTATGCCTCCTGCCGAGCCGCCTCAAAGGAGGCATGCGCCCCCGCTGGGGGCAGCGAATGAATATGAGTGTGGGGGTTCAAGGTTTGTCTCCGGCTCTGCTTCAAGCGTAAAGAGGGTTGATCTTGTCGGCCTGGATGCCGTATTTTTTGATGGCTTCAGCCACCTTGGCGACCGGCACAGTGCCCTCTTCGCTCAGCGCCTTCAATGCCGCAACCACGATGTAGTGCCGGTTGATTTCAAAGTGCTCACGCAGCTTGCTGCGGAAGTCGCTGCGGCCGAAACCGTCGGTGCCCAGCACCTTGTAGGTACGGCCCTTGGGGATGAAGGAGCGGATCTGCTCGGCGTAGGCCTTCATGTAGTCGGTGGAGGCAACGACGGGGCCCGTGTGTTTTTCAAGCTGCTCGCTGACAAACGGCACTTTGGCTTTCTCGGTCGGGTGCAGCAGGCTCCAGCGCTCTGCGGCCTGGCCGTCACGTGCCAGTTCGTTGAAGCTCGGGCAGCTCCAGACGTTAGCGGCAACGCCCCAATCTTTCTCGAGCAGTTCCTGTGCAGCGATCGACTCGCGCAGGATGGTGCCGGAGCCCAGCAACTGCACACGCGGAGTCAGCTTGGCGCCTTCCTTGCAGAGATACATGCCCTTGATGATCTGCTCTTCAGTGCCGGGCGTGAGGCCCGGCATGGCGTAGTTCTCATTGAGCAGGGTCAGGTAGAAATAAACGTTGTCCTGCTTTTCAACCATGCGTTTGAGGCCGTGGTGCAGGATGACGCCAACTTCATGCGCAAAGGTCGGGTCGTACGAGATGCAGTTGGGAATGGTCGCCGCCAGGATGTGGCTGTGGCCGTCTTCGTGCTGCAGGCCTTCGCCGTTGAGCGTGGTGCGGCCCGACGTGCCGCCCAGCAAAAAGCCGCGTGCCTGCATGTCGCCGGCAGCCCAGGCCAGGTCGCCGATGCGCTGAAAGCCGAACATCGAGTAGTAGACATAAAACGGGATCATGATCCGGTTGTTGGTGCTGTACGAAGTGGCGGCTGCAATCCAGCTGCTCATGCCTCCGGCTTCGTTGATGCCTTCCTGCAGGATCTGGCCCTTGGTGTCTTCCTTGTAGTACATGACCTGGTCCTTGTCGACCGGGGTGTACTGTTGACCTTCAGGGTTGTAGATGCCGATCTGGCGGAACAGGCCTTCCATGCCAAAGGTCCGTGCTTCATCAACCAGGATGGGCACAACGCGCGGGCCCAGGGCCTGGTCACGCAGCAGCTGCGTCAAAAAGCGCACGTAGGCCTGTGTGGTCGAGATTTCACGGCCTTCAGGCGTGGCTTCCATCACCGACTTGAAGGTGTCCAGCGCCGGCACGGTGAACTGCTCATCGGCCTTGACGCGGCGATGCGGCAGGTACCCGCCCAGCGCCTTGCGCCGCTCGTGCAGGTACTTCATTTCAGGGGTGTCATCAGCCGGTTTGTAGAAAGGGATGTCGGCAAGCTGACTGTCGGGCACAGGAATATTGAAGCGGTCGCGGAAGGCCTTGATATCCTCATCCGACAGTTTTTTGGTCTGGTGAACATTGTTCTTGCCTTCGCCGATCTTGCCCATGCCGAAGCCCTTGACGGTCTTGATCAGCAGCACGGTTGGCTGGCCGGTGTGGTTGACGGCTGAGTGGAAGGCTGCATAGACTTTTTTGGAGTCGTGACCGCCGCGACGCAGGTCAAAAATTTCTTCGTCGCTCATATGCGCCACCATCTCAAGCGCCTTGGGGTGCTGGCCGAAGAAATGTTTGCGCACGTAGGCACCGTCATTGGCCTTCATGGCCTGGTAGTCGCCATCCAGCGTGTCCATCATGATTTTCTTCAGGATGCCGTCCTTGTCGCGCGCAAGCAAAGGGTCCCAGCCGCTGCCCCAGATGAGCTTGATGACGTTCCAGCCGGCACCGCGAAACTCGCCTTCGAGCTCCTGGATGATCTTGCCGTTGCCGCGCACCGGGCCGTCAAGGCGCTGCAGGTTACAGTTGATGACAAACACGAGGTTGTCGAGCTTTTCACGCGCGGCGAGACCAATCGCACCCATGGATTCGACTTCGTCCATCTCGCCGTCACCGCAGAAAACCCAGACCTTGCGGTTCTCGGTATTGGCAATGCCGCGTGCGTGCAGGTACTTGAGGAAGCGAGCCTGGTAAATCGCCATCAGCGGGCCCAGGCCCATGGAGACGGTCGGGAACTGCCAGAACTCGGGCATGAGTTTGGGATGCGGATAGCTCGACAGGCCCTTGCCATCGACTTCCTGGCGGAAGTTGAGGAGCTGCTCTTCAGTAAGGCGCCCTTCAAGGTAGGCACGCGCATAGACGCCGGGCGACACGTGGCCCTGAATGTAGAGGCAGTCGCCACCGTGGTTTTCACTTTCGGCATGCCAGAAGTGGTTGAAGCCGGCGCCAAACAGGCTGGCCAGCGATGCAAAAGAACCGATGTGTCCGCCAAGGTCACCACCGTCAGCCGGGTGCAGGCGATTGGCCTTGACCACCATGGCCATGGCGTTCCAGCGCATATAGGCGCGCAGGCGTTCTTCAATTTCGAGGTTGCCGGGTGCGCGTACTTCCTGGTCGGTCTCGATCGTGTTGACGTAACCGGTATTGGCCGAGAAAGGCATGTCTATGCTTTTCTGGCGGGCGTGTTCAAGAAGTTGTTCAAGCAGGAAGTGGGCGCGCTCGGGGCCTTCACTCTCGATCACGGCGGACAGGGCGTCCATCCATTCGCGGGTTTCCTGTGTGTCCTTGTCCTGCGCGTCGTTTGCGGCGGCGTGCAGGTTGTCACCTGCGTTGCTGGGGTTGGCTGCCATGTCTTGTCTCCTGCTTGGGAATGTCTCTCGGGTTTAACCCGGCACGCTGGTTTCGAGCCGGGCGCAAAGCTTGTCTCCAAACGAGTTGTAAACCCAATTTAGATGCAAGTCCCCAGTTTCCCACAATTTTTTCCATATTTCAAATCGTGCTTATTGATTTCACATTAAGAAATATAAAATCAACCAGTCCGGACTGAAAAGGGATGCGTCTCAAACGGGCAAAGCTCACGACAGTGGGCAACTCACTTAAACTGCGAAGGGTGTCTACACCCCTGCCTCCACTGCCTCCATCAACCCTGCTGCCGAGCGCCGCATCACCGGCATGGTGGCGCCACTGGTGGCGCAAGCAGTCGCCGTCGAGGCAGGACAGGTTCATCACGCTAGGCCCCTTGCTGGCCGTGTTCCTGTTTCTCGCTGCGGTCATTGCAGCATTCGGTTACCTGCGCATTGAAGAAACAGACCGCGAACGCCAGGCGGTCAGGCGCGATGTTGAATATGCACAGCAACGCCTGCGCCTGCGCCTGCTGGAGCGGCAGGAACAGTTGATGCGGATAGGCCGCGACATCTCCAACAAGGATGTAGACCGGGAAGAATTCATCCTGCAGGCCGAGTCACTGGTCAACCAGTACCCCGAATTGCTCGCAGTGACCTGGGTGGATTCAAAGCGCAAGGTCCTTGCGTCTTATGTCTCCGCCAGCGCCAACGCGACGCAACTCAGGACAACCGGCGAACAATTGAAGGCAGGCGAAACGGATGGCACCTACGGCCTTGCCCGCGACCTGCGGCAACCGGTCTACTCCCGGCCGCTGAACCCGACTGAAAGCAGCGACTACAACGCGCCCACGCTGCAAATCCTGGTCCCGCTGGACAGCCAGGGCAAGTTTGACGGCGTGATCATGGGCGAATACGCCATCGACGGCCTGTTGCGCTTTGGCGTGCCGACCGAAGTCGCAGCCAAATATGCCGTGATGCTGGTGGATGACAAGAACCGCGTGCTGGCCGGCAACATGCCGCCCCCACGCAATCCGGCCACCCGGCTGCTGCCCTGGTCCGACAATGCGGCTGAATATGAAATTCCGGTGTCACCCGTCGGCAACGGGCTGCTCATCCGGGCGCAGGGCTACCGCACTTCTCTGGGGGTTGTGGGCAGCGGCTTCTTCTGGCTGGTCAGTGCCCTCAGTGCCATCACGGTATGGATGCTTCTGGGCACGTGGCGCCACACCCGCCGCCGGGTCCAGGCCCAGCAGGCGCTGATCTCTGAAACCAACTTTCGCCGGGCCATGGAGAACTCCATGCTGACCGGCATGCGGGTGCTGGACCTGCAGGGCCGCATCACTTACGTCAACCCGGCCTTCTGCCAGATGACGGGCCTGACCGAGGCCGAACTCGTCGGCTGTACCCCGCCCTTTCCACATTGGCCCGAGTCAGAAATTGACACGCTGATGGCGCGCCTCAATGACGAGCTGAATGGCCGCACACCGCCTTCAGGATTTGAGGTCAAGGTCAAGCGCAAGAACGGCCAGATATTTGACGCCCGCCTGTATGTGTCGCCGCTCATTGACCCGCGCGGCCAGCAGACCGGCTGGATGACGTCCATGACTGACATCACGGAGCCAAGGCGTATTCGCGACGAGCTGACGGCCTCGTATGAACGTTTCACCACCGTGCTGGAAGGACTGGATGCGGCCGTTTCAGTCGCGCCGCTGGGCAGCGAGGAGCTGCTGTTTGCCAACAAGCTGTATCGCTCCTGGTTTGGCGGGGAGGTCTCGGGCCATATGGACCTGATTGCTCAGGCCGGTGTGCCGCAGGCCGCACCGACAGACGATGCGATGGATGCGGTAGACGGCCTGGCGGGCTTTCCCACCGAAACGCTGACAGACGCGCAAACCGAGAACGCCGAGATTTTTGTACCGGCTCTCGAGAAATGGCTGGAAGTGCGCTCGCGTTACCTGACCTGGGTGGACGGCCGGCTGGCGCAGATGGTGATTGCCACCGACATCACACCGCGCCGCCATGCCGAGGAGCAGGCTGCCCTGCAGAACGAGCGTGCACAAAATGCCAGCCGCCTGATCACCATGGGCGAAATGGCATCCAGCGTGGCCCATGAGCTGAACCAGCCGCTGACCGCCATCAACAACTACTGCAACGGCATGGTCTCGCGCATCAAGGGCCAGCAGATCAGCAACGAGGACCTGCTGGTCGCGCTGGAAAAAACCGCCAGGCAGGCGCACCGGGCCGGGCAGATCATCCAGCGCATACGCTCCTTCGTCAAACGCAGCGAACCGAACCGCACCTCGGCCGACGTGGCCACCATGGTCAGCAATGCCATGGAGCTGGCCGACATCGAACTGCGCCGCCACAACGTGCGACTGAGCCACTACATCGCCGCGCGCCTGCCGTCGGTGATGGTGGACCCCATCCTG
>JAZKCB010000204.1:0-5688 GCA_040388335.1 Pseudomonadota bacterium
TCGAGGCCATCAAGAAACACCAGAGCGCCTACCTGATGGCGGTGGGCGGCGCCGCTTACCTCGTCAGCAAGGCCATCAAGCATGCAGAAGTCGTCGGCTTTGCCGACATGGGCATGGAAGCGATTTATGAGTTTGATGTGGTCGACATGCCCGTGACGGTGGCTGTCGACGCGGGCGGCACGAGCGCCCACATCACGGGGCCGGCTGAGTGGCAGAAAAAAATTGCGACAGGCGAGTTCAAGCAGATTCCTGTCACCAGCATTTGATTCGGCTCACCCCTGTTGATGCTCACGGCGTGTAGCCTCCTCCCCCTTTGCAGGGGGCGGCGCCTGCAGCCCGGCAAAGCCGGTTCTGCGGCGCCTGCTTGCGAAGAAGCAACCGGGGAAAGTACATGATTGGAGTGTTCGACAGCGGTATTGGTGGCCTCAGCGTTTTAAAAGCGCTGCGGGCCGAGTTGCCACACGAAGACTTCATCTACATCGCAGACAGCGGCCATGCGCCCTATGGCGAGCGGGACGATGCCCACGTGATTGCCAGGTCGCAGGCCATCGCCGCTCATCTGGTGGCGCAGGATGTGAAAGCGCTGGTCATTGCCTGCAACACCGCCACCGCCGCTGCGATTGATGGGCTACGTGCCGAAAACCCCTTGCTGCCCATCATCGGCGTAGAGCCGGCATTAAAACCTGCAGTGGCATTGAGCAGAACGGGCCGCATCGGCATCATGGCGACGCGCGGAACGCTGGCCAGCCGCAAGTTCAGGGCACTGGTGGATGCCCAGCGCGGCCAGGCGGAACTGGTGCTGCAACCCTGCGACGGTCTGGCCGATGCCATTGAGCGCAACGACACCGCCAGCATCAGGGCCCTGTGCGACCGCTACACCAAGGCCATGGGCCGCTTTGGCAGCCAACCCGGTGAGATCGACACATTGGTGCTGGGCTGCACGCATTACCCATTTGCAGTTGCGCACCTGCACGACCTGCTGGGGCCTGAGGTACAACTAGTCGACAGCGGCGAGGCAGTGGCGCGGCAGACGCGCAAGCGGCTGGATGCCGGCGCTTTAAACGGCGCCACGCCTTCCGGACAGGTTCAGTTGTTCGCGACTGCATCGCAGGCTGGGCTTGAGGCGGCTGCGCAGCGCTGGCTGGGCGTCAGTGACCCCGCCGGATTACTCTCATTTTGATAGCTGCTCACGCACGTATTTATTGGGCTTGAGGCATATTTGATAGTAAAAAAAGGCCTTTTCAGGCCTTTTTTTTGATCGCCAAAGCTGATTCAGCTGTTTTCAGGCATCCGAAAAACAGCTGTTATAGCTAATATAGCTGTTTTGATGGGCGACTAAATCTGCCGGCTGCTTCAGGGCGTCAGGGCGTTGTAGTGGCTGCCGTCCCCGGTGCGGGCTCTTTCCAGCCACCGCCAAGCGTCTTGTACAGGGTGACCTGACTCTGCAGTTGCGCCAGACGCGTCTGCACCACGGTTTGCTGCACGGCGAACAGCGAGCGCTGTGCATCCAGTGCGTCCAGCGAGCTGGCTACACCGTTTTCATAACGCAGGCCAGCCAGCTTGTAGCGCACCGTCTCTGCATTGGCTTGCGCCTGCGCGGCCCGCAGCTGCTCACCCAGCGTGGCGCGGCCGGCGAGTGCGTCGGCCACTTCACGGAAGGCGGTCTGGATGGACTTCTCGTACTGCGCAATCGCAATGTCGCGGCCGACGTTGGCTGAATCAAGGTTGGCGCTGTTGCGGCCAAAGTCGAAGATCGGCAGTATCAGCTGCGGCGCAAACGTCCAGCCGTAAGAGCCGCTCTTGAAGAGGCCCGACAGCCGGTTGCTGGCGCTGCCGGCCGTGCCAGTCAGCGTGATGCGCGGAAAGAAGTTGGCGCGTGCAGCACCGATGTTGGCGTTGGACGCGAGCAGGGTCTGCTCGGCCTGGCGCACATCTGGGCGGCGCGTGAGCAGATCAGACGGCAATCCGGCAGGTACATCAGCCATCATGGGCGTGTCACCCAGGCCCTTGCCTGCAGGCAGCGCCACAGCGAGGTCACCTGTGAGCGGCTGGCCAAGCAGCAGGGTCAGCAGGTTCTGGTCCAGCGCACGCTGGCGCACGGTCTGTGCGTAGGCAACGCGTGCCGATTCGAGCAGCGACTCGAACTGGCGGTAGTCCAGCTCGGACGTCACGCCGTTGTCAAACCGCAGCTTGCCCAGGCGCAGCGATTCGACGCGCGTATCCAGCGTCTGCTGCGTGATGGCCAGCAGCTCTTCATCAGCCAGCAGGCTGAGGTAGGTGTTGGCGACCTGGGCGATCAGCGCAATCTGGGCGCTCTTGCGGCCTTCTTCCGTCGCCAGGTACTGGGACAGTGCCTGCTCTTTCAGACTGGCGACGCGGCCAAAAAAGTCCAGCTCATAGGCCGTGACCGCCAGGCCTGCGCTGTAGACGTTGGTGATGCCGCCAGCGCCTCCAGCGGTCGGCGTACGCGAGCCCGTGAAAGCAGCATTGATCGTCGGTAGCTGGTCAGCCCGGCGGATCTGGTATTGCGCCCTCGCCTGCTCGATATTGAGCACCGCAATCCGCAGGTCGCGGTTGTTGCGCAGGGAGGCCTCAATCAGTTGTCGGAGTTTGGGATCGCTGAAAAAGGTCTGCCACTCGATGTCCGCAGCCGGCACGGACGTCGTCGCTGCCGGTGTTGCAAAAGCAGAGCCGTTGCCCGCCGCGTTCAGCGCAGGCCAGTCGGCAGCCACAGGTGCGGCGGGCCGCTCGTATTTCGGGATCAGCGAGCAGCCGGCCAGCAGTGCTGCGGCGCAGACCGCCGAAAGTGCGGGCACCGCAGGCAGTCGTGTTTTCAATTGTTTAGCCATGGGTTTTATCCTCATTTCCTGGGTGCGCGGTCTCGCCGGTCACACCCGCAGCGCGGGCGTGTTCGGCGAACCTTTCGCGTTGCCGGTCACTGCCCTTGAAGAAGCCGCGAATCACGACAAAAAAGACGGGTACAAAAAAGACTGCCAGTGCCGTGCCGGTGATCATGCCGCTGATCACAGCCGTGCCGATGGCGCGCTGGCTGGCCGAGCTGGCACCCGACGCAATCACCAGCGGCATCACGCCGAGCATGAAAGCCAGAGAGGTCATCACGATGGGGCGGAAACGCAGGTGGGCCGCAGCGAGCGCAGATTCGATCACGCTCTTGCCCTGCGCCTGCAGGTCTTTCGCAAACTCGATGATCAGAATCGCGTTCTTTGCCGACAGGCCAATGATGGTGATCAGGCCGACCTGGAAGTACACGTCGTTGGAGTAGCCCCGGAACAGCGTCCCCAGCAGCACCCCCATCACGCCCAGCGGCACGACCAGAATGACAGCAAGCGGAATTGACCAGCTTTCATAGAGCGCCGCAAGGCACAGGAAGACGGCCAGAATGGCGAAACCGTAAAGAATGGTGGCTTGCGAACCGGCCAGTTTTTCTTCACGCGACTGGCCTGTCCATTCGTAACCAAAACCTGCAGGCAACTGCCTGGCCAGGTTTTCCATCTCGGTCATCGCCGCACCCGTGCTGTAGCCCGGTGCTGCGGAGCCGCCAATACGCATGGCCGGGTAGCCGTTGTAACGCACGGTCTGCATGGCGCCGGTGATCCACTTGGTGGTGGCAAATGCAGACATCGGCACGGGCTGGCCCTGCGCGTTGCTGGCATTGATTCGCAAGAGGTCATCGGGTTGCATGCGGGCTGGCGCATCGGCCTGCACCACTACACGCTGCAGACGCCCCTGGTTGGGGAAGTCATTGACATAGCTCGAACCCAGCGCGGTCGACAGCGACGTGTTGATCGAATCAAAGGTCACACCCAGCGCATTGGCCTTTTCGCGGTCAATCACGATCTGCAGCTGCGGCGCGTCTTCGAGACCGTCAGGCCGTACTTGCGTCAGGATCTTGCTTTGCGCAGCCATGCCCAGCAACTGGTTGCGGGCGGCCAGCAATGCATCATGACCTGCGCCTGAACGGTCCTGCAGGCGGAAGGTAAAGCCGCTGGCATTGCCCAGTTCGGGAATCGGCGGCGGGCTGAGCGGGAAGATGAACGCGTCACGAATACCCGACAGCGCCCCAAAGGCACGGCCTGCCAGCGCATCGGCCGAATGCTCCTTGCCACTGCGCTCGGACCAGTCTTTCAACGTCACGAAGGCAAGCGCCGCATTCTGGCCCTGGCCGGAGAAACTGAAGCCCAGCACGCCGACCATGCTCTCGACTTCAGGCTGCTTGAGCATGAAGCCTTCCACCTGCTCGATCACGGCACGCGTACGCTCCTGAGTGGCGCCGGGCGGCAGCTGGATGTTGACCAGCACGCTGCCCTGGTCTTCACCCGGGAGGAAGGACGTGGGCAGGCGCCAGTACACCAGCGCGACCACGCCCACGATCACCCCCCAGATCACCATGTAGCGCGTGGCGCGCTTGAGGATGCGCGCGACCAAGCTTTCGTAACCCTTGGCCGTGCTGGCAAACTTGCGGTTGAACCAACCGAAGAAACCTGTCTTGGCGTGGTGGTGACCGGCTTCAACCGGCTTGAGTAACGTGGCACACAGTGCTGGCGTGAGCGACAGGGCCATGAAAGCCGAGAAGCCGATCGATGCCACCATCACGGCAGAAAACTGCCGGTAAATATTGCCCACCGACCCCGAGAAGAAGGCCAGCGGCACAAACACCGAGATCAGCACCACGGTCACGCCGATGATGGCGCCTGAAATCTGGCCCATGGCTTTTTTGGTCGCGTCGAGCGGCGAAAGGCCTTCCTCGCTCATGATGCGCTCGACGTTTTCGACCACCACAATCGCATCATCGACCACGATACCAATCACCAGCACCATGCCGAACATGGTCAGCACGTTGATCGAAAAGCCCAGTGCCAGCAGCGTTGCAAAGGTACCCAGCAGGGCTACCGGCACGACGATGGTCGGGATGATGGTGTAGCGGAAGTTCTGCAGAAACAAAAACATCACCAGGAACACCAGCACCACGGCTTCAATCAGCGTCTCGGCGACCTGGCGGATCGACAGGCTCACGAAGCGTGAGCTGTCGTATGGGATTTCATACTTGATGCCGGCCGGAAAGTAGGGCTTGAGTTCTTCCATCTTGGCCTTGACAGCCTTGGCCGCAGCGAGTGCGTTACCGCTTGGCGCCAGCTGGACGCCAATACCCACGGCAGCCTTGCCGTTCAGGCGCGCCGATGTGGCGTAGGCCTGACCGCCCAGCTCGATGCGTGCGACATCTTTCAACCGGACAGCCGAGCCGTCGGTGTTGGCGCGAAGCACGATGTTGCCGAACTGCTCGACGCTCGACAGCTGGCCACTCACAATGACTGTGGCAGCAATGCCCTGGCCCGCAACGTTGGGCAAATCACCGATGGAGCCGGCGGACACCTGGGCGTTTTGCGCGCGGATAGCGTTGGTGACATCGCCCGAAGACAGGCGATAACCCGCCAGCTTGGCCGGGTCAATCCAGACACGCATGGCGCGTTCGCTGCCGAACAGCTGGGCCTGGCCGATACCATTCAGGCGCTGCAGTTCTGGCACCACATTGCGCGAGGCGTAGTCGCCCAGCGCGATCGGGTCAATCGCCGGGTTATCGGACGAGAGCATGGTGAAGAGCAGGAAGTTGGAACGCGATTTGTCAACGCGAACACCCTGCTGCGTCACGGCCTGCGGAAGTCGCGGTGA
>JAZKCB010000205.1:0-8200 GCA_040388335.1 Pseudomonadota bacterium
TGATCCGCAACACCGACCAGCGCAGCAAGGACTACGGCAACATCCTGGAGACCTTCCGCCCCGGCCATGCCGACTACACCTACCTGCACAAATTCGGCCTGCGCGATCCGCGTGGTGGCGGCCGATCATCGGCGCGACTGACTGCGCCTACGGTAGCTGCCGGCGCAGTCGCCAAAAAATGGCTGGCTGAAAAATACGGCACGGTCTTTCGCGGCTGCATGACGCAGGTCGGCGATGAGGCGATTGCCTTCGAGTCGTGGGATCACGTGCCGAACAATCCTTTCTTTGCACCTGTTGCCGATGTGTCGAGACTCGAAACCTACATGGACGAACTGCGCAAGGCTGGCGATTCCTGCGGTGCGCGCATACGCGTCACGGCTTCGGGCGTACCGGTCGGCCTGGGCGAGCCGCTGTATGACAAGCTGGATGCCGACATCGGCTACGCCATGATGGGCCTCAATGCGGTCAAGGGCGTCGAAATAGGTGCGGGTTTTTCGAGCGTGACGCAGCGCGGCACCACCCATGGCGATGGCCTGAGCCCCGAAGGCTTCCAGTCCAACAATGCCGGCGGTGTGCTCGGCGGCATCAGCACCGGCCAGGACCTGGAAGTGTCGATTGCCATCAAGCCGACCAGTTCCATCATCACACCGCGCCAGTCGATCGACACCAGCGGCAACCCAGCAGAGGTGGTGACCAAAGGCCGTCACGATCCCTGCGTTGGCATTCGCGCGACGCCAATTGCCGAGGCCCTGCTGGCGCTGGTTGTGATGGAGCACGCCCTTCGCCAGCGTGCCCAGAATGCCGACGTCAAGGTCAGCACGCCGGACATCATGCGCCGCTAGCTTCGTGCGGTTTTCCGCGGTTTGGTTTCAAACGTCGCATTTTGGATACACAACTGGTAACAATTGGCGCTATCCTATGAAGCCAGCTTCGCTCTGCTCCTAGTATTGAAGCACTCATCATCACGGAGAGAATTGAATGTCACGCGACGAAGTTGTGTTCATCCTGCTGAACCGGTTTGCCGAAGAGGGTGCTACCGCGCGCCCTGAGTCCGACATGGACACGATGGCAGAAACCCTCATCGATGAACTCAGCGACCAATGGCATGCGATGCCCAACTCCACCAAAGCGGTTTTGCTCGGTCTGACTTACGACCTGAAAAAGCACGCTGCGGCGAGCCGCGCCAATGCCGTCACCCCGACTTCCATGAACTATCTGCAGGCGCGCTGGGAGCGCGGCCTGGGGGCCTGATCTCCAGACATGCTTCCGTCAGGGCTCTGGCGGTGCGCCTCGGAACGGGTTGAAGCCTGCAATCAATGCAGTCGCTGCCAATACCAGCACGCATCCCGGCAACATGCTGAGCGTGACCTTCTCGCCAAGAAAAATTCCGCCCCAGGTCACTCCAAACAGCGGAATCATGAAGGCCGCAGATGTCGCCGCACTGGCCGAGATCTCCCGCATCAGACGCATCGACATCCAGTACATAAATCCTGACGTGACCGTGCCTATCATCAGCACGGCCAGAATGGCTGGCACGGTGAAATGGGCCGAAGGCGCGGCGGCGCCCATCGGCACCAGAAGAATCAGGGCTGCCGCGACGTGCACCGCTGCCGATGCGGGCAGGGGCTCATGTGTCAGCGTGGCACGCTTCATCAAAATGGCGCCAAAACCATAACTGGCTGCTGCGACCACGCATGCCAGAGCCGCCACGATGACGGCTGGGGTGACCGAGACCGGCCCCAGTTGCACCAGCAGCGCAACGCCCGCAAAACCAAGCAGGCAGCCAAACAACCGGATACCTGTCAGTTTTTCTTCCTTGACAGCAGCGGCGGCCAGCACGCCAAACAGCGGCGAGGTTGCGTTCAGAACGGCTGAATAGCCCGAGGGGATAACCAGCGCCGCCCAGTTGAAAAGTACAAAAGGCGTGACCACCGTCAGCAGGCTCACAAGCGCAAGGCGGGGCCAGGTCTTGCGCGCCGGCCAGCGCTCACGCAGGGTGAACATCAGAATGGCGAGCACGATGGCGGCCAGCGTACACCGTGCGCCCGCAACTACCCACGGTCCCAGCGCAGGGCTCGCAATACGAAGCAGGGGAAAGGATGCGCCCCAGAGGGCGGACAGGGCGATGAGCTGTGCGAAGTGACGGGTTTTCATGGGCAATAGGGGATGAGCAGGCATTTTCACTGAAGCCTTCACGGCCTGCCCTCGCCGCCTGCTTGCCCGCAGGCCGCTGGCGGTCAAACCGGTTCTCGTCGCTAGATCAGGTTGCGCATCGCCTGTGCGGTTTCACTCAGCACGGACAGCACCCGGGCCACTGCATCCTCGCTCGATTCGTGTCCCATGGGCATGGTCACACTGAGCGCGCCCACCACGTCGCCATGACGGTCCCGCAAAGGCACGGCGACACCGCGGAAATTCAGCTCCAGTTGCTGTTCCGATATGGCCCAGCCCTGGCTGCGAACGCGCGCCATTTCAATGCGCATTCGCTCCTTGCTTGAAATGGTGAACGAGGTGTAGGTTTTAAGCTCCCGGCTGGCAAGCCACTGCTCCAGCCACTCTGCCGACCGCATTGACAGCATCAGCAGGCCGGCGGCCGTGACCTGTGCCTGCACACGCGAGCCAAGCACGTAGCCGGTGTTCATGGCGCGACTCGACCCATTGCGCGCGATATAGACGATCTCGTCGCCGTCCATCACGCTGACATAGGCGCTTTCCTGGGTGCCGGCAGTCACGCGCTGCAAAAAGGGCTGGACGATGCGAGGCAGCCGCGCCGACTCAAGGTAGGACTGCCCCAGCCGCAGCACACGTGGTGTCAGCCAGAACAGCTTGCCGTCGCTGGCCACATAGCCAAGATGCTGGAGCGTGAGCAGATAGCGGCGGGCTGCTGTGCGGGTCTGCCCGCAGAGGGCGCCCGCCTGGCTGGCGGTCAGGCGGGGGTTGGCGTCATCAAAACACTCGATGATGGACAGACCTTTTTCAAGGCCTGCGATCCAGTCCCGCTTTTCAAGCTCCGGGATGTCTGCTGCTGGACGTGCGAGTCTGGATTCCTGTGGTGTGGAAGTTCTCATGGCTGCAATTGTGTAAGCGCCATGGCGCTGGATGTTGCATTGGCAGATGTGCAGTCTTCAGGGCTTACCCTTGTTTTGGTCGATGATCGCTCAATTGTGTGCGTTTATCGTACGAATTGGCTGTTGTGGGCTTTTGAATCAGCAGTTACACATTTAAAGTTCACCGAAATTTTGCTGATTCAATCGATTATCGAACGTTAAAGGCTTTCCAGGCATGCTTTCCACCATTTCGGGCACTACCGACGTTTTCCTTATCCCCGGAGATCCGGTGGAGCAGGTCAAGGCGCCCGAGGTTTTTAACCTGATCTTCAGGACGCTGGGCATCAATGCCGTGCTGGTCCCTGTACATGTCGCCGCGGTTGACATCGAATCCTTTGTTCGCACGGCCTTCCTGGCCAAAAACATCAAGGGCATGTTTCTCGCCATCCCGCACAAGTCGCTGGTCATGGGGCTGCTCTCGACATGCAATGACTATGGCCGTGTCGCCGGCGCCGTGAACGGCATTCGCCGCAATGCGGACGGCAGCCTTGAAGGTGGCCTGTTTGACGGCAAGGGCCTGGTTTCGGCACTCGACTATTTTGATATCGCCTATGCCGGCAGGCGCGTATTGATCCTGGGTGCCGGCGGTGGCGCGTCAGCCATCGCCGCCTCGCTCGCGATTGCAGGTGCGTCGGCACCAGCCCACATCGCATTGTTCGACCCGGTTCCAGGCAAGGCTGCGGCAGTCGCTGCGCACATATCTGCCGTTGCCCGGCTGGAAGGTATCAGCGTCGTTGCGGCCGCCAGCAGCGATCCATCCGGCTTTGACGTGGTGGTCAATGCATCGCCTCTTGGCCTGAATGCGAACGACCCTTTGCCATGCGATGTGACACGCATGGAGCCGCATGCAGCGGTGGTCGACATCCTGATGAAGAACCAGCCCACGCCACTGGTGCGCGCCGTACGCGCACGCCATCTGGTGGCGCAGCCAGGGTTTGAAATGCTGATCCAGCAGGCGCCTGACTATCTTGAATTTTTTGGCTACGCCGATGCTGCGAAGGCCGTGCGCCGCGATGCCACCTTTATTCGTGAGCACCTGTACCCGGCGGCGATGGCGGGGGAGATCAGGCGGCACCACACGACTGATGCTGCCTGAATACGCAGGCCGAAACTTTTTTAGTTGATTGATTTTTAACCCACAGGAGACAAGCATGAACAAACGTTTTGCATTGAAATTGGTAGCGGCCTGCGCTTTTGCGGCCACTGCCAGCACCGTTTTTGCACAGGATGTGATCAAGATCGCGGAAATTGTCGAGTTGTCAGGCGGTGGTGCTGCGGCTGGCACCGGCTTCAAGGACGGCGTTGAACTGGCCGTCAAGGAAATCAACGCCTCTGGCGGTATCCTGGGCAAGAAGATCCAGACCACCATTGCCGATACGCAAAGCAACCCCGGCATCGCCAAGGGCCTGACACAAAAGGCGATTGATGACAACGTGTTCGCGATCTTTGGCCCGGTGTTCTCCGGCTCCATCATGGTCAGCATGGCTGAATCGCGCCGTGCAGAAGTACCCAACTTCACCGGCGGTGAAGCAGCCAGCATCACCCAGCAGGGCAACCCTTATGTGTTCCGCACCAGCTTCACGCAGGCCACCGCCATGCCGAAAGTTGCGCGCTATATCACCGACGTTGCCAAGCTCAAGAGCGTTGCCATCATTTACGTGAACAACGACTTCGGCAAGGGCGGCCTGGACTCGATCAAAAAGGCCCTGTCCACTTCGCAAACCAAGGTGCTGGCCGAAATTTCGACCGAGCCCGGCCAGATTGACTTCTCTGCGGCCGTTCTTCGCGCCAAGCAGAGCAATGCCGACGGCCTGTTTGCGTACTCCAACGAAGATGAGTCCGCACGCCTGCTGCGTGAACTGAAAAAGCAGGGCTGGGGCAAACCGGTGATTGGTGAAACCACGCTCACCGGCCAGAAGGTGATTGACCTGGCAGGCGACGCCGCCAATGGCGCCATCGCCCACGTCGGCCTGACGGTGGATGCGCCCATCCCCGCCATTCGCGCCTTCAAGGCCAAGTTTGAGCAAGCTTACAAATACACCTCTGACCACAACGGCATGAAGGGTTACTCGGGCGTTTATGTGCTGAAGGCGGCGATTGAAAAGGTCGGCAAGCTTGACCGCAAGGCCGTCGCTTCCGCGATGAAGGGCCTGAAGGTCAACACCGACAAATACCCGGGCGCGCTGATGTACACCGAGTTCGACGACAAGGGTGACCTGGACCGCATGAGCTTCATGGTGCAGGTCAAAAACGGCAAGCAGGAAGTCATCGACATGGTGCCGCCACTCAATGCTGCTACCCGCGACGTCAAGCCTGCAGCAGCTTCCACTGCGGCCGCAAAAACAGCCGCTGCACCTGCAGTCAAGAAGTGAGATGACAGCCGGGCCGCCTGCCACGGGCGGCCTGCTGCGCCGCGCCAGGACTGAAATTTCGCGCGGTCGCCATTGCATCAGAACGGATTTCCCATGACAGACTTTCTCCAACTCTTTTTCTCGGGCCTGGCCACCGGCAGCATTTATGCGCTGGCTGGCCTGGGTTTCACGCTGCTTTGGCAGGCCTCGGGCACCATCAACTTCGCCCAGGGTGAATTTGTCATGCTGCCGGCTTTCATGATGCTGGCCTTCATCTCATTCGGCGCGCCCATGCTGGTCAGCTTTGTGCTGACCGTCATGCTGGCCGTGCTGGTACTGGGCTGGTTCTTCAAGCGCGGCGTGGTGGATCCGCTGATGCGCTACGGCATGATGCCCATCGTTGTGGCCACCATTGGCCTGTCGATCGCCATGCGCAACGGCGTACGCGCCGGCTACAGTGCAGAAGCACATCCCTTTGCCAGCATCTTTCCCGACAAGCTCT
Organism: Pseudomonadota bacterium; assembly: GCA_040388335.1. Taxonomy (GTDB): domain Bacteria; phylum Pseudomonadota; class Gammaproteobacteria; order Burkholderiales; family Burkholderiaceae_C; genus Polaromonas. The sequence continues at coordinate 5,961 of JAZKCB010000205.1, forward strand.
TCAATATTGCCGGTGTCACCATCACCATGCAGGACATCGGCACCTTTGTGATGGCCATGATCATCGTCATGGGCACACAGGCCTTTCTTGCCAAAACCGTGACCGGACGTGCCATGCAGGCCGTCGCGCAAAACACCGAAAGTGCATCGGTGCTCGGCATCAACGTGCCGCGCATGGTGTTCTACACCTTTGCCATCAATGCTGCGCTGGCCGTTGCGGCGGCGCTGCTGGTGACGCCGACCTACCTGGCCAAGTTCGACATGGGCGAGGGCCTGGGCAACAAGGCGTTTTTTGCCGCCATCATCGGCGGCTTCAACAACTCCCGCGGTGCATTGCTGGGCGGCCTGATTGTCGGCGTGTGTGAAAACCTTGCCGCCGCCTACATCTCGCCGGCCTACAAGGACGCGGTCGCACTGATTATTTTCATGATCGTCATTCTCTTCAAGCCCCAGGGCCTGCTGGGCAAAAAAGAGGAGCGCAAGGTATGAACAAGCTGCTTGAACACAAATGGGCCACAGCGTTTTCGGTGCTGGCCGCCTTGCTGGTGCTGGTGGCGCCGCAGTTCCTCAAGAACTACGGCATCTACCTGCTCAGCTACTGGCTGGTTTTCATCATCGCTACCATGGGTCTTAACCTCACCATCGGCTACGCAGGCCAGAAGTCGCTGGGTCATGCCGCCTTCTTCGGCATAGGCGCCTACACCGTTGCCATCCTGATGAAGGCCGGCGTCAGTTTCTGGCTGGGCCTGCCGGCTGCCGCGGCCATCTGCTTTGCGGTCGGGCTGGTCCTAGGCTTTCCGGCATTGCGCGTGCAGGCGATTTACCTTGCTTTCGCCACCCTGGGTTTCAACACGGCCATCTGGCTTGTCATGCGCAATGAAGAGTGGCTGACAGGCGGCACCTTCGGCATCAACAACATCGCGCGGCCGTCGCTCTTTGCTTATTCGCTCGAAGGCAACCTGGCTTACTACTACTTTGTGCTCGCCGTCGCCAGCGTCATGGCCCTGCTGCTGTGGGGGCTGTTGCGTTCCCCCTGGGGCAAAGCCTTCAAGGCCTTGCGCGACAACCCGATACGCGCTGAAAGCCTGGGCGTGGACATCCGCAACTACACGCTGCTGAGTTTTGCCATCGGCGCTGCTTATGCCGGCGTTGCCGGTGCGCTGTTTGCATCGCTGGTTCAGTTCATCGAGCCCGCGCCCTTCACGGTGGCCGCCTCCATCATGATGTACCTGATGGTCGTCGTCGGCGGCGCCGGCTATTTCCTCGGTCCCATCATCGGTGCCGCCGTCGGCGTGGTGCTCCCCGAGTGGATGCGCGATGTGCCCTATGTGTCCAACTGGTATCTGCCCATGTTCGGTGCTGCCGTGGTGGTGTTGATGGTCTGGCTGCCTGATGGCCTGCTCAGCATTCCCGATCGCCTGCGCGCCAAGCGTGATGCACGTGCCGCCTCTGCCGCACGTTCTGCGGCTGCCAACCGTATCGGAGCTGCATCATGAGCGAGGCACTCCTTAAAGTCACGGAACTCAAAAAGGCCTACGGCGCGATTCAGGCTGTCGGCGGTGTCTCGTTTGAAGTCATGCCCGGCGAGATCTTTGGCGTCATCGGCCCCAACGGCTCCGGCAAGACCACCATGTTCAACAGCGTGCTCGGGCAAATCAGTCCTGACGCAGGCTCGATTGAACTCAACGGCAAAAACATCACCGGCCTGTCGCCACTGGCGCTCAGCCGCCGCGGTGTGGGCCGCACTTTCCAGACCCTGCAGGTCTTTGGCAAGATGACGGTGCGTGACAACCTCATCGTTGCTGCGCAGGAGCACAAGGGCTCGATGTTCAGTCGCATGTTTGCACCTGGCGATTCAGGTCTCGGTGACAAGGCCGATGCGCTGATTGACCAGTTCCGCATTCGCCATGTGGCCGACAAGCAGGCCGGTACCCTGAGTTACGGCCAGCAAAAGCTGGTAGACATTGCGATGGCCTTCATGGCAGAGCCCGACCTGGTGTTGCTCGACGAGCCTTGCGCCGGCGTCAACCCCAGCCTGGTGGGCGGCATCTCGACGCTGCTGAAAGACCTCAACCGCAACCCGAAGTCTGGCAAGAAGGCCTCCTTCGTTGTGATTGAGCACAACATGGACTTTGTGATGGACCTGTGCCACCGCATCATGGTGATGGTCGAGGGCAAGGTGCTGGCCATCGGAACACCTGCAGAAATTCGTGGTAACAAGCAGGTCCTTGATGCCTACCT
>JAZKCB010000206.1:0-8646 GCA_040388335.1 Pseudomonadota bacterium
ACGAGTCCGCCGCCGCCATGGCGCTGATTGAAAACATACAGCGTGAAGACCTCAATCCGCTTGAAGAAGCCCACGGCCTGCAACGTCTGGTCAAAGAGTTTGGGCTCACTCACGAACTGGCCGCGCAGGCCGTGGGCCGCTCACGCAGCGCGGCGTCCAACCTGCTGCGCCTGCTCAACCTGGCTGAACCGGTGCAAACCATGCTGATGGCCGGTGACATCGACATGGGCCATGCCCGTGCCTTGCTTGGCCTGGACCGGGCTACGCAGATCACCGCCGCCAACCAGATCGCTGCCAAAAAAATGTCGGTGCGTGAAACCGAAAGCCTGGTCAAAAAACTCAGCGCTGAATTTTCGCTTCAGCCGCAAAAAGCCACCAAGGAAAAATCCCGCGACACACGGCGTGTGGAAGAAGAATTGGCCGACCTGCTGATGGCCGAGGTAGAAGTGCGGATCAGGAAGCACCTCAAGCGCAACGGTCGGCGCGAGGATATGGGCGAGGTCGCCATCCAGTTCAGCTCCATGGACGAGCTCAATGGCCTGATCGAGCGCCTGCGTGGGGGCAAGCAGGGCGCGTGAAATTCTTGGGTAACCGGCCTTTACTTTCACACAAACCCCGGTGGAAATTACCCGCGATAACATCAAGACCATGACCTACCGACTGATTCTGGTGGACAGCGACAGCTACACCTCATCCGTGCTGGTGGAGGATTTGCGGCAGCGTGGTTTTGGAGAAGTGCTGCCGGTTTTCAGTACGCTGGCGCTGCCTGCCGCACTTGAGGGTGGACAGCCCGACGTGGTGATTTTCAACTACCAGTCCGATCAGCCTGACGGCCTGATCATTTGCAGCACCATCAAACTGATGGCACCCGGGGCAGCCATCATCGCGATCGTATCGCCCGGCCCGCCCCTGAAGGCGGTACGCGCATGGTCAAAACAGACCCATAGCATTGATGTCATTGTTGAGAAGCCACTTTCTGATGAGCGCTTTTTCATGACGCTCGCAGAGTTGTTGAAAGTGAAAAAATCTTCGCGTGAAGTGGCCGACCGGGCAGAACGGCTCGCCAGCCTGGTACCCGAGGGGGCGATGTCAGTTGTTGACAGCGGCTTCAAGACCGAGCCCGAGCTTTTTGAAGCGGCAATACTTTTCACGGATATTCGCGGCTCCTCCCAACTGATCCGCGACATGCCACACCGTGAATTTTTTGAGTTGCTCAACCAGTTGCTGAGCCTGCAAGCCCGGCACATCAGCAGTTTTGAAGGCTCCGTCATCAAGTACACGGGCGATGGCATCATGGCAGTATTTCGTGGAATGGGACGTTCTTATCTGGCCTTGCGCTGCGCACTTGAACTGGCAGCACTCAGCAAGGATCAAAAAATGCCTTTCGGAACAGGCGTTGCGCAGGGGCTCGTGCTGGCGGGGCTTATCGGCGACTCCCACCATGCCGGACAGCGTCGCCAATATGACGTCATCGGTGCCACCGTGCATCTGGCCGCGCGACTTTGCGATATGGCGAATGCCGGTGAGGTCATCGGCACAAAAAGCATCAGCATGGCTGCAAAACTGGCCACGCCCACGCCGCGCGCGATTGCGAGTGTGTCCATCAGGGGTTTTGACAGGGAAATCGACTGCGTCGCTTTCAACCCTTGACCAAAAACCACCAGGAGCTCTATAGATGAAAATGCAATTTAATCCATCGCAAATCAGCAAAGTCATAGACCAGGCGCTGGTCTATCAGTGCGCGTGTCCTGCGCAGGTTTGCCGTGCCATATTCGAATTGCGCGAGTTGTATGAGTACCAGATGAACTGTGCCAATGATCCGGTCAATGATGAGCGCGTACACCGCGCCATCGCGGAGGCGACCGAAAAATCCCATGCGTTGATGGAAGAGTGTCTGAAAAAGATTCTGGAGATCGAAGGCTGGGATCAAAACACTTTTACGATGCCAGCATCACTTCGCAAAAAACCTGCCAAATTACTGTAGCAACAACTCGTTGCGTGCGATCTGTCGAAGGGCCCATGGGCTCTTTGACTCAACGGGGTTGTGCTCAGCGCCCGCCCGCCACATCAATCACGCTGCCATGCACGTAAGACGATGCACCTGACGCAAGCCAAAGTGCCACATCGGCCACCTCAGCCGCAGAACCCGAGCGTCCCATGGGCACCGCCGTCTTGGCCATCTGCTGCATCTTCTCGATGCCGCCATGCAGATCGTGAATCTCGGTGGCAATCAGGCCAGGGCGTATCGCATTCACGCGTATGCCTTCACCGCCCACCTCCTTGCCCAGCGCCAGCGTGAAGGAGTCGATGGCAGCCTTGGACGCCGCATAGGCCGCACCGCCGCCCAGGCCGCCCAGGCGCGAGGCCACAGACGACATGTTGACGATGACACCGCCCCTGCCGCCATGCGCCGTCGACATGCGCCTGATCGCCTCACGCGAGCAGTAGTAGGTGCTGAACACATTGGCGCCAAACAGGTCCGCCACATTGTGTTCATCCACGGCATCCACACGAAAGTTCGCCAGCACTCCTGCGTTGTTGACCAGGGCATCCAGCGGGCCGAACGCGTCATCCAGCCGCTTGAACATGCTGACCACTTCATCGAGCTTGCTCACATCTGCCTGCAGGGCAATTGCTTCGCCGCCTGCAGCCTCAATGGCTTTCACCACATCCATCACAGCCTTTTCGCTGCGCAGGTAGTTCACGCCCACACGGTAGCCAGAGCGCGCCGCCAGCAAGGCGATCTCCGCGCCTATGCCGCGGCTGGCGCCTGTCACCAGCATCACTTTTTTCGCGTCGCTCTTCACTACTTTATTCAGGCTGAATGTTCGCGTCCTTCACCAGGCGCGTCCACTTCGTGACCTCCGTGGCGATGAACGTCTTCAGCTGGTCAGGCGCCATGGGCATGGGCGCGATACCAATGCCGGCCAGCCGTGTTTTCAGGTCAGGCTGCGCCAAAGCTGCAGTGGTCGTTGCATTGAGCTTGTCCACCACGTCCTTGGGCATGCCGGGCGGGCCAACAATGGCAAACCACGCGGTGATGTCAAAGCCGGGCAACACCTCGGCAATCGCTGGCCATTCGGGCGCCAGCGCCGTGCGTTTTGGTGAGGTCACACCCAGTGCCCGCATCGCACCGCCCTTGACCTGCGCGAGCGCATTACCAGCATCGACAAAGGTGTAGTCCAGCGTGCCGCCCAGGACATCATTGACCGCCAGCGGAATGCCCTTGTACGGCACCGGCAGCGTCTCCATGCCGCCCAGCTTGTTGAGCACTGCAATGCTGACCTGCGAGCTCGACGAACCGTAACCCGCCGTCACCTTACCCGGGCGCTGCTTCGCATAGCCCACCAGGTCCTGCACGGTTTTTTGCGGTGCATTGGCCTTGACCATCAGCACCAGCACCGTGTCGCCAATGCCTGCTACCGGCGAGAAATCCTTGTTCGGGTCATACGGAATTTTCTTGAGCAAGGCCACGTTCGACGATATCGCCGAGTTCGAGGAAAACAGCAGCGTGTAGCCATCCGGCGCAGCGCGTATGACTTCCATCGCCGCAATCGAACCACCCGCGCCGGGTTTGTTGTCGACCACAAAAGGCTGGCCCAGCGCGGCGCTCAGCTGCTGGCCAACGACACGTGCAGCCAGGTCGGTGGCAGCACCGGCGGGGAAGGGCACCACCAGGCGCACCGGCTTGGTCGGGAAACCCTGCGCCTGCGCGCTGCCCACGGGCAATGCGAGCAGTGAGGCCATGCCCACTGCCGATACCAGTGCCTTGATGGCAAAACGTTTTTTCATGTTGTCTCCTTTGTTATGAGTTGATATTGCGAATCGTTGATCAGATTTTTGCCGGTGCATCGATGCCCAGCGTCAAGAGGTGAAACGAAAGCGCCTTGCCATGCATGTCCAGGTTCAGCGAATCATTGACGCCGCCATCGAGTACATCGTCAATCACAAAGTTCATCGCACCCAGCAGCGGCAGCAGGTAGCGATGCACCTTTGTCGGCTTGCGGTGCGCAAAGTGTTCGGCCACACGCGCCTCTGTCACCTGCTGCACCAGCAGGTCGTAATCTTCGGGCTTGTAGGCAATCACGCTGATGTTGACCTTGTTGCCCTTGTCACCCGTGCGGGCGTGGGCGTAGTTATAGAGGGTGTTCTGTGTCATGACTTTCGTCCTATGCAAAGCTGAAGGAAGCCGGCACATGCGTGCGTGCAATCAGGCATGACTGTGTCGAGAGACGCTGGCGTTTGGCCACGCGCACGCCACCACCGCCTGCAGGCCCCCCTGTCCACAAGGCCGTCACTTCGCGCAGCAGGCGGTCAATCACCGCCAGGTCCAGATGCTGGCCGGCCACACGCAAGCGAATGTCAGTCAGCTGGCCCACCGGCGCAGCGCCCAGCATGCGGTTGCCGTCATCACCCAGCACGCTGCTCACGCCGATCAAGTCAAAGCGCAGCGGCAACAGCGGGCCCATGCGTTTTTGCATGATGTCTTTCGCCAGCCGCGCACGCGCTTCGGCATTCGGCCCGGCATAAGAGATCTCGCCTTCGCCAAACCAGCCGCCGTCAAAAAACACATTGGCCTTCAGCGTCGCAGTGCGTGCATGGCCGCGCACACCACTGAGCTGCACACGGTCAGGCCCCAGTTGTTTCACGATGGCCTGCGTGATATCAGCCACCACATCGGGCGTGATGTAAGCCGCCGGGTCATGCAGTTCATACAGCAGCTGCTCCTTGACCGTGCGTTCGTCCACCAGGCCGCCAGTGTTGCTGGCCTTGGTGATGACGCAGCTGCCGTCCGCAGAAATCTCGGCGATGGGAAAGCCCACATCGTCCAGCCCCGTCACATCCTTCTTGCCCGGGTCGGCAAAGTAGCCGCCACTGACCTGCGCGCCACATTCCAGCAAATGCCCGGCCATGGTCGCACCGGCCATCGCATCCCAGTTGTCATGTGCCCAGCCAAAATGCGCCATCGCAGGTCCGAGGGTCAATGACGGATCGGCCACACGCCCGGTCACCACGACCTGCGCACCGGCCTTGATGGCCTGTGCGATTTCAAACGCCCCCTGGTAAGCATTGGCGCAAACAAACCGCGCTTCATCAAAGCCCGAACCCAAATGCTGTTTCACGATGGCGCGGCCTTTGGCATCCGACAAATCATCGCCCTTGACCACGGCAATACGTGGTGCAGCAAGGCCCAGCTCGGCAGCCAGGCGCTGTATCAACAGCGCCGCGCCATCCGGATTGGCCGCACCGAAATTACCCACAATGGTGATGCCGTGCTTCAGGCAGTCCGCCAGCACGGGACGCAACTCAAGCTCAAGCAAGGGCTCGTAACCCGCCTGCGGGTTGGCGCGCCTGGCCAGCTGCTGCGTGGCCAGGGTGCGTTCGGCCAGGTTCTCGAATATCAATGCCGCCGGGCCACCGCGCTCTATCAGCGTGCGCACCACAGGCGCTCCCGCATCCACGCGGTCGCCCGAAAAGCCGGCCGCGCAGCCTACTGCCAATGTCTCCATCAGGAATTCCTTTTTCGAATGCCTACTCTGCATGGCCCGCCGCGCCCTGTAAACCGAACTTACCCCAACGGCGTATTCCAGAAACAAAAAAGCCCCGCCATTTAGCGGGGCCCTTCAATCAGGAACCCTGAAAAGCGGAGCGGTTTATTCGATGTCGGCCGACACCGTCTTGGCGGCACGGTTCAGCTTCAGCGTGACTTTGTTGATCTCGCAAAGGTTAAAACCTTCCCAGACCACTTCCGAGCCGTCATCATCAAACACAACCTGCATGTCCTGCTTGCAGCTGGCCTTGTCCGAAAAACGGAACAGCTTGGACGCACCATTGTTCAGGATGTTGTCGCCCAGACGGTCGTTGCCCCAGTTGGCGGCTTTGCTCGCGGACAGGTAGACCTCCTTGATGGGGTAACCGGTGCGGTTGACCAGGGTGAAATCAGCATCGCCGGCAAAGGCAGAACCGAGGGTGGCAAAGGCGGCAACAGCGAGAAGGGTACGTTTGATCAGCATGGGGACACTTTCTGGAGATTATTGTTTGTAGAAACGGGTAGAAACCCTTTGGAATTCTATGCAGCGCATTCACAAACCGTAACCATTTGTTAGTTTTTGTTGTTTTCCGGGGTGAAGTGCTCGCCCCCGTCGCCATGTAAGTTGGACGTCAGCCGGGCTAAAGCGAAAAGATCTTGCCCGGGTTCATGATGTTCTTCGGGTCCAGCGCCCGCTTGATGGTGCGCATCATGTTGACCGCGCCATCACCGGCCTCGGTCAGCAGAAAGTCCATCTTGTGCAGGCCCACGCCATGCTCGCCGGTGCAGGTGCCCTCCAGCGCCAGCGCACGCGAGACCAGCTTGTGGTTCAGCGCTTCGGCGGTTTCACGCTCGGCCTGCGAGTTGGGGTCAATCAGGTAGCCGAAGTGAAAGTTGCCGTCGCCCACATGGCCGACCAGAAAGTAGGGGATGCCGCTGGCGTCCGCTTCCGTCACGGATTCAAGCAGGCAATCGGCCAGGCGCGAGATCGGCACACAGGTGTCGGTCGAGATCGCCTTGCAGCCCGGCTTCGATTGAATCGCCGCAAAAAAGGCGTTATGCCGCGCCGTCCACAACCGTGTGCGCTCCTCGGGTGTGCTGGCCCACTCAAACGCGTTGCCGCCGTGGCTGGTGGCGATCTCCTGCACCAGCTCGGCCTGCTCTTTCACGCCAGCGGGCGAGCCGTGGAACTCCATCAGCAGCATGGGCTCTTCACGCAGGTTGAGCCTTGAATGCACATTCACCATGCGCACCGTGTTGTGGTCAATCAGTTCGACGCGCGCAATCGGCACGCCCATCTGTATCACTTCAATCGTGGTGCGCACCGCCGCCTCGATGCTGGGGAATGAACACACCGCAGCCGATATCGCTTCAGGCAGAGGGTAGAGCCGCACCGACACCTCGGTGATGATGCCCAGCGTCCCTTCGCTGCCCACCATCAAACGTGTGAGGTCATAGCCCGCCGACGATTTTTTGGCGCGTGTGCCGGTGCGGATGATCTCGCCCGAAGCGGTCACCACCTCAAGCGCAAGCACGTTCTCGCGCATGGTGCCGTAGCGCACGGCGTTGGTGCCGCTGGCGCGCGTGGCGCACATGCCGCCCAGCGTCGCATCAGCGCCCGGGTCTATGGGGAAGAACAGGCCTGTGCTTTTGACTTCTTCATTGAGCTGCTTGCGCGTCACGCCCGGCTGCACGGTCACTGTCAGGTCATCGTTGTTGATATGCAGCACCTTGTTCATGCGGCCCAGGTCAATGCTGATGCCGCCCTGCACGGCCAGCAGATGGCCTTCCAGCGAGGTGCCCACGCCAAAGGGAATCACCGGCACGTTGTATTGCGAGGCCAGCTTCACGGCATCTGAAACATCCTGCGTGCTTTCGGCAAACACCACGGCAGAGGGTGGCGGCGCAGCAAATGATGACTCGTCACGGCCATGCTGCTCACGCACTACCAGCGCGATCGAGCAGCGGTCGCCGAAGCGGCTTTTCAACGCATCCAGCAGCGCCTGCGGTGTTTCACGCTGGGCAATTTCGGGGAGCAGGTGGCTGGGCAGGGGTGCGTTCATATCGGTCTCCAGATGCTTCAAGTCCTGGCGCGGCGACGCACCGTGGTCCATGAACATTATGAAGCAGCACACCGCCCCTGCGCACCGGGCGTCACCCCCTGCGTCTGGCCTCAGGCGTCTGGCGAAGGCTGGCTGCCATTCAGGCCCTGGGCCACAACGGCGGGCGTTTGTGCTGAGCTGCTCAGGGTCACACGCGCCTTTTTCTGCGCGCCGTCACCATCGCCGTCCGCCGTGTCAGGCACCATGCCCCAGGCCATCGCCGTCGTCAGCACGACCAGCGATGGAATCGCGCGCAGGTAGCGCGGGCGGGCAAAAAAGTTGAGAGCGGTTTTGACATTGGTCTTCACGGTGTCGATCCTTTCTAAAGGTTTTCTTGTTGACCGGAAATTCCATCATGAGCGCCACGCTTGGCCGTTATGCGTCTGCCGTGTTGCCGCTTGTAAGCAATTGCGCCAATGCAGCACCGGCGCGGCAGGCAGGCGCACGACTTTACGTAAACGTCCAGCACAAAGGCAAAAAAAAGGGCCTGCCATCGCTGACAGGCCCACGCCTCGAAACTTTTGCCCGCCCTAGCGAGCGTGATGCCAGCCGTCGCGGCTGCGCGAAAGGGAAGGTTCGCGGGTATGAAACTGCTTTTCGCGGTCGGTGTGCGCAGGCGTCCTGTAGTCACCGTCATTCATCTGGCGGGCGCGGTGCACGCTGATGCGGCCGCCGAATTCGCTGTCTTTATCGCCCTGGTGACGTTGCCTGTCACGCGAGTTGAATCTGTCTGCCATGTCGCTTCCTTGGGTAAGCACTGTCCTGACCGGCCTGCAATATCTGCCAATCCGATCACCTTTAAATTCATTCTGAGGAATTCAAAGTTTGCACCTGTAGGACAAGGCCGCGAGAACTTGTCATGGCGGCGGCATCACTCGGGCTTGATGCTCGCCTTCTTGATGAGCGGGCCGAACTTGGCCGTCTCCAGGCGAATGTAGTCCGTGAATTCCGCCGGCGTGCTGGCCACCACCTCCAGCCCCATGGCCGTCATTTTTGACTCCACCTCGGGGCTGC
>JAZKCB010000207.1:0-1874 GCA_040388335.1 Pseudomonadota bacterium
CGTAACGCAGGTCGCTGAACAGCATGCCGTAGGCCGAGAAGTAACCTGGCGCAAAAGGGATCAGCACATTCCTGATGCCGAGCTCGCGTGCGATGGCAGACGCGTGCAGCGGGCCGGCACCGCCGTACACCACCATGGTGAAACGGCCGGCGTCGAGGCCGCGCTCCGTCGTCACGGCCTTCACCGCATGCGACATCGCCGTGACTGCAATGCGCAGAATACCGTCAGCCGCCTGAGTAGGGTCCATGTTCAGGGGCCCGGCAACCTTCTCGATCATGGCGCGCTGCGCGGCGGGCAGGTTGAGCGGCATCTCGCCGCCGAGGAAGTTGTCTGCGTCAAGCCGGCCCAGCAGCAGGTTGGCGTCGGTGACGGTCGGTTCTGCGCCGCCACGGTCATAGCAGGCCGGGCCAGGGTTGGAGCCTGCGCTTTGCGGGCCGACGCGCAGTGAGTTGCCGACTTCAAGCCGCGCAATGCTGCCGCCGCCGGTGCCGACCTCAAAAATATCCATCATCGGGATCTGTATCGGCAGCGCCTTTTCGTAGCCGCCAATCAGTGCGCTGCCGGTCGTCAGCGGTTTGCCTTCGCTGATGACGCCGGCCTTGGCTGTGGTGCCGCCCATGTCAAACGCAATTGCATCGCCCAGGCCCAGCTGTTCGCAGATCGCCTGCGCGCCGATCACGCCGGCTGCGGGGCCGGACTCCAGCATGCGCACACATTCGCGGCGCGCATCGGCAACCGGGAACAAACCGCCGGTGGACTGCACCGCGTAGAAGTCGCCCTTGAAGCCCTGCTCGGTCAGGTGCGTCTCCAGCTGGCCGAGGTAGGCCGACACGCGGGGGCCGACATAGGCATTGGCGGCGACAGTCGAGACACGCTCGAATTCGCGGTATTCCTGCGACAGTTCATGCGAGGCCGTCACAAACACGCCGGGGATTTCTTCCTGAACGATGGCCTTGACGCGCTGCTCATGCGCCGGATTGCGGTAGGAGTGCAGCAGCAAAATGGCTACGGCCTCGATGTTCTGTGCCTTCAGCTCTTTGGCCAGCACCCGCACGGCGTCTTCATCAAGTTCTTTGTAAATGCTGCCGTCGGCCAGCAGGCGCTCGGGCACCTCGTAACGCAGCGAGCGCTTGATCAAAGGCTCATGCTTGGAGAAAAACAGGTTGTAGGCGTCGGGCCGGTTGACGCGGCCGATCTCATAGATGTCGCGAAAGCCCTGCGTGATGAGCAGCGCCGTGCGGGCCCCATTGCGCTCCAGCAGGGTGTTGATCGCAATCGTCGAGCCATGCAGAAAGAGGTTGCCTTCTGCCACGCTGGCGCCCGCGCCGTCAAGCGTGCTCTGTATGCCCTTGACCAGTTCGCCATGGGTGGACAGTGCTTTGCCGAAAAGCAGCTCGCCGCTGGCCTCGTCGAAGGCAGCCAGGTCGGTGAAAGTGCCGCCGATGTCCACGGCGATGCGAAGCCGCCCGTTGCCGGGGGCTTTTGTTTGAGTTGTCATGCTTGTTCCTGAAAGTGTCTGGGGTGGCCTGCTCAAGCTTCGTTCTTCACCACGTTGCGCAGCAGGCCGACTTTTGAGATCTCGACCTCGACCACATCACCGTCCCACATGTAGAGCGGCGGCTCGCGCCTGTCGCCCACACCGCCCGGCGTGCCGGTGGCAATCACGTCGCCCGGCATGAGATTCGTGAAGCCCGAGAGGTATTCGATGATGACCGGCAGGGTAAAGATGAGGTCGGACAGCGAGGCCTGCTGCACCACCTGGCCATTGAGGCGCGTGGTGATGGTCTGCGCGCCCAGGTCGCCGACCTCATCGGGTGTGGTCAGGCAGGGGCCGAATGCGCCTGTGCCGGGGAAGTTTTTGCCCGGCGTCCACT
>JAZKCB010000208.1:0-16361 GCA_040388335.1 Pseudomonadota bacterium
GCGTTGCTGATGACTTTTTGCGGCTGGTCCGGCGCGAGGTGGGGAGCGGCCAAGCCTCCGGCGGACGTGAAACGGTCGCGCTGGGTGGTCAGCATGGTGTCGACAAACAGCCTGTAGCCTCGCGCCGTGGGAATACGGCCTGCAGAGGTGTGAGGGCTGACAATAAGTCCCAGCTCTTCGAGGTCGCTCATCACATTGCGTATCGTGGCTGGCGAAAGCTCAAGACCGGATGCTTTTGAAAGTGTGCGCGAACCCACGGGCTGCCCGTCGGCGATATAACGCTCCACGAGCGCTTTTAACAACAATCTGGCGCGATCATCAAGCATGCGTACATTCTACGAAGCCCAAGGCAGTTCTTGTGATGTAATTTGACGATGAAGTCGCAATTTCGTCATGTAGCCCTTATCGGTAAATACCACGCACATGGCTCGCGCTCCGCACTTGAGAGCATTGCGCAGTTCCTGGGCGCCCAGGGATGCGAAGTCGCCATCGAGCAGGACACCGCCAACAACACAGGCCTGACGCAGTACCCCATTCTTGACGTTGCCGGCATTGGCGAGCAGTGCGACCTGGGCCTGGTGGTGGGTGGGGACGGCACCATGCTGGGCATTGGCAGGCTGCTTGCGCAGTTTGGCGTGCCACTGGTCGGCATCAACCAGGGGCGGCTGGGCTTCATCACCGATATTGCGTTTGACGACTACCCCGCCGTGCTGGCACCCATACTGCGCGGCGAGTACGAAGAAGACCGCCGCTGGATGATGCAGGCCAAGGTTGTGCGCGACGGGCGCTGCGTGTTCAACGCCACGGCCATGAACGACGTGGTGGTCAACCGCGGGGCAACAGCCGGCATGGTGGAGTTGCGTGTTGAGGTTGATGGCCGTTTTCTGGCCAACCAGCGGGCTGACGGCCTCATCATTGCCACTTCGACCGGCTCCACCGCCTACGCACTGTCTGCGGGCGGGCCTTTGCTGCACCCTTCGATTGGCGGCTGGGTACTGGTGCCGATTGCACCGCACACGCTTTCAAACCGGCCCATTGTGCTGTCGGACAGCGGCGAAATCACGGTCGAGATCGTGGCAGGGCGTGACGCCAGTGCCAATTTCGACATGCAGTCGCTCGCGACGCTGCTGCACGGCGACCGTATCACCGTGCGGCGTTCCGAGCACCAGATGCGCTTTCTGCACCCCCGCGGCTGGAGCTACTTTGACACCCTGCGCAAAAAACTTCACTGGAATGAAGGTGTGGCATGAGCCTGAAAAGCATTTCGCTGCGAGACTTTGTCATCGTCCACACGCTGGACCTGGATCTTGATGGCGGATTTACGGTACTGACCGGTGAAACCGGGGCTGGCAAATCCATACTGATCGATGCATTGCAGCTCGCGCTGGGCGCTAGAGCAGACGCAGGTGTGGTGCGCGAAGGTGCGCAGCGCTGCGAGATCAGCGCCGAATTTGACACCCCGCCCGCCCTTCTCGGCTGGCTTGAGCAGGCCGGGTTTGAGGCCGGCGGATCCTTGCTGCTGCGACGGACCATTGATGCACAGGGCAAGAGTCGCGCATGGATTAACGGAAGCGCCGCAACCGCTACACAGCTCAAGGACATTGCAGACAAGCTGGTTGACATTCACGGCCAACATGCCTGGCAAAGCCTGACGCGGCCCGACGCTGTGCGCGGCCTGCTGGACTCCTATGGCAGCGTGTCAACGCAAGCCCTGACCGGGCACTGGCAGCAGTGGCGCATGGCGCAAAAGACACTGCAGGATGCCCGCGAGGCGCAGGACAGCTTGCAGCGTGAACGCGAAAGGCTGGCCTGGCAAATCGGTGAAGTCGACAAGCTCGCGCCGGGTGACAACGAGTGGGATGAACTCAACACACAACACAGCCGGCTTTCCAATGCACAGGCATTGACAGGTGCCGTGCAGGCTGCGGTAGATGCATTGCAGGAGTCCGAACAAAACGCCAGCAGCCTCATCGGCCAGGCCCTGACGCTGCTGCAGGAGCAGGAACACATCGAGCCGCAGTTCAAGCCGCTTGCTGAAGTGCTGGCCAGCGCGCTGGCACAAACCGAAGATGTGGTGCATTCATTGCACGGCTACGCCCGGCACGCAGAACTTGAACCGCAACGTCTTGTCGAACTGGATGAGCGGCTTTCACTCTGGGTCAGCCTGGCCAGGCGCTACAAGCGCACACCGGCTGAATTGCCAGAGCTGCTGGCCTCGTGGCGGAGCGAACTGCAAAAGCTGGATGCCGCGGCCGACCTCGCCAAACTTGAACAGAACGAGCAGCAGGCACAGCGCCTCTACATGGACGAAGCCAAAAAGGTTTCTGCCGCACGTAGCAAAGCGGCACCCGCGCTGGCCAAGGCCATCACGCAGGCGATGCAGGGCCTGGGCATGCAGGGTGGCAAGTTTGAAGTGGGCATGACCAAACTCGAACAGCCCGCCCAGTATGGACTCGAGCAAGCCGAGTTTCTGGTGGCGGGCCACAGCGGCACGACGCCGCGCCCTGTGGGCAAAGTGGCATCAGGCGGTGAGCTTTCGCGCATTGCATTGGCTATTGCCGTCACGACCAGCCAGCTGGGTGAAGCGCAAACCCTGATATTTGACGAGGTCGACTCCGGCGTGGGCGGTGCGGTGGCAGAAACCGTTGGACGCCTGATGAAGCAGTTGGGCAAGGACAGGCAGGTCATGGCCGTGACACACCTGCCGCAGGTGGCTGCTTGCGCTGACCAGCATCTCGTAGTTGCCAAGCAGACGGAAAAGGGCAAGACGCTGAGCAGCGTGGCAGCCGTCAACGGTGAAGAGCGTGTGGCAGAAATCGCCCGTATGCTCGGTGGCGAGCGCCTCTCCGGCACCACACTCGCCCATGCCAAGGAAATGCTGGGCCAATGATGTCCGACCTCGAGATCGTGCTGATTACAGGCATGTCGGGCTCGGGCAAGTCGGTCGCCCTTCATGCACTGGAAGATGCAGGCTACTACTGCGTCGACAACCTGCCGCCGGAGTTGCTGACCTCCTTTGCGGCTCTTGAAAAACAGCACGGCGCCAACAAGGTTGCGATTGCCATGGATGTGCGCAGCGCGACATCGCTGCCGCTTGTGCCCAGGCAATTGCAGCAGCTTCGTGCGCAGGGCGTCACCGTGCAGTCTCTGTTTCTGGACGCCAGCACAGAGACACTGGTGCGGCGCTTTTCAGAAACACGCCGCCTGCACCCTCTGTCGCGCACCGATATAGCCGACCAGCAGCGCGCGCTGGTCGAGGCCATAGAACTCGAACGCGAACTGCTGGGCGAGATGCGCGAGCAGGCCCACGTGCTGGACACCAGCATGATCCGTTCGTCGCAACTGCAGGGTTATGTGAAGTCGCTGATTTCAGCGCCCGCCACACAACTGACGCTGGTATTTGAATCGTTTGCCTTCAAGCGCGGGGTGCCGCTTGATGCCGACTATGTCTTTGATGTCAGGATGCTGCCCAACCCGCACTATGAATCAGGCCTGCGTGACCTCACCGGGCGCGATGAACCTGTGGCCACCTATCTGCGCGGTCATTCAGAAGTGACGGACATGTTCAACGACATCGAAAAGTTCATCAGCCACTGGCTGCAGGCATTGGCCAGGGACCACCGCAGTTACGTGACTGTGGCGATTGGATGCACCGGTGGCCAGCATCGTTCTGTGTACCTGGTGGAAGCACTCGCTACAGCTTTTGGCTCAAGCTGGAAAACACTGAAGCGCCACCGTGAACTCGACGCTGCACGCGTGAACTAGCGGTCAGTTTCAAGCAGTTTGCGCACAGGTGCAGGCAAACCCAGTGCTGACCATTCAGATGGCGAGAACCACGCGCCATGCGACTCCGTCTCGCTGACAGTTTCATCAGGTGACTGCCGCGCTGGCATTTTTTGCGTCGCAGAGAAACCCGCGATCACCGGACTCAAAAGAAGATCCTTGTGCGTCAACACATGCTTGAGGGGCGGGAGCAACTCCATCCTGGCGTGAAGCTTTTTCGGCAAAAACGACAATAGCGCTTCTTCACTCTCGAAAACCGGCAGGCAATAAAGTCCACCCCAGATTCCTGTCGCCGGGCGGCGCTCAAGCCAGACCGATCCGTCAGGTCGCTGCGCCCACAAGAGGCTCAACGATTGTGCGCTGCGTTTGAGTTTTCGGGTCTTGACAGGGTATTTCTCAGGCTCACCGCCGGCAAAGCCCAGGCAGATGCCATGAGCCGGGCAAAGCAGGCATGCCGGCTTGCGCGACGTACACACCGTTGCACCCAAGTCCATGATGCCCTGCGTGTACCGAGGCATCGCCTCTTTCAAATTTTCGCGTGGCAGGAGTTCGTTGGCAATTTCCCTCAAACGCTTTTCCTGACTACCTTGGGCAAGATCACCTTCAAAAGCCAGCAGTCGCGTGAGCACACGTTTGACATTGCCATCAAGAATGGCCACACGTTCGGAGAAACAGAAGGATGCAATGGCGGCGGCAGTTGAAGGCCCAATGCCGGGCAATGTCTGCAACCCTTCAGCCGTGGCCGGAAACTGCCCGCCATGCAGTGCGACGACTTGTTGAGCGCAGCCATGCAGGTTACGGGCGCGGCTGTAATAACCCAGGCCGCTCCAGAGTCCCAGCACCTCGTCTATGTGGGCGGCAGCAAGGTCGGTAACCAGGGGAAAGCGCACCAGAAATCTGGCGTAATAGTCCAGCACAGTGCTCACCTGCGTCTGCTGAAGCATGATTTCAGACAGCCAGACGCGATATGGGTCACGGGTGTTTTGCCATGGCAGGCTGTTGCGGCCATGTGTTTTTTGCCATCGCACGAGTTCCTGTGCAAACTGCGGCAGGGCAGCCTGCGTCAAACTTGTGGAGCGCACTGGCTTGCCAACGACTTCAGGCCAGCTCACTCATCGCAGCATCCATCACGGTGTCCGGGCCGTCGCGCTCGTCGTCATTTTCAGGCCTGCCCGCCAGATGCGATGTCAGCTCAGTCAGCTTGCTGTCCAGTTCCGTCAGGACATTTTCCTGGACATCAATTTCGCTGATGCGTTCATCCAGGCCGGACGCAGCACTTTGTATGCGTTCGATGGCTTCAATTCGGCGGCCAAAATTGCGGCGCCGCTCGCGAAGCTGCGCGTCGAGCTGTGACGCAGCAGACTTGTTCCACAACTCGACATCGCTCAAGGCTGTTTCAAACACCACACGCAGGCGTGTAGAGAGCGCGCGCACCAGGCGATCCGAAAAATCAGGCTGCGACAGCTTCAGCACATTGCTGACGCCAAGGTATTGCAGGTGGCTGCGCTCTATCAGCTCGAGGTCGTGCGAGAACCGGACCAGCTCGGGTGCCTTGGGCGCCTGAAGCGAGAACCCGAACTCTGCGTTGAGTTGCTTGAACGACGCCATCAACATGGACTGGATTTCAGTGCTGGTGACCTCAGCCTTTTGCAGGCTTTCACGCAGACGCGAGAAAGTCTGGCCATAGGCCTTCTTCACCCCCAGCTTGATGCCGGGCTGCTTGAGGGCACGGGTCAATTCCGCAAGCTCGCCCTTGAGCGTCGGGGTGCTGAGCAGGGTGAACACTTCTCGCAGCAGTTTGAGATGCACCGAGCGCACTGCATGGATCTTGGCACCGCTGGTATCAAACTCGGATTGCTCCTGCTCGATGCGGCTGCGCATGTGCTTGATGACGGACGCGTTTTTTCCCCGCAGGCCCCGCAACTCGTCCATTTGCTCGGCAAGGTCTCGGCGGCGTATGTGGATCGCCCTGCCAGCTTCAACACGAAGTTCGGCAATACCGCTGGCAACCGCAGACCTGAGAATTCTTTGCCGTTGCCCCATCACACCTTCTGCCAGCGCCAGCTCCAGGTTTGGCAGGCAGCTAGCTGCCAGCAACTCCTTGTCGCCGGTAACTTTTGCGACCAGCCCTTTTTGTGCCGACACAGGAATCACCTGCGCCTCGGGCAGGCCCAGGATATCAGCAGACGATGCACGCTGGCGATCAATCTGTTTTTTAACCTGGTCCGGTGAACTGAGTGCATCCCACAGTGTGTCTATCTTGTTGAGCACAACCAGGCGGGAGATGGTTTCATCATCACCGGTGACAAGATGCTCGCGCCAGATGGCGAGATCGGATTTGGTCACGCCGGTATCGGCAGCAAGAATAAAGACCACCGCATGCGCCTGCGGAATCAGGCTGACGGTCAACTCGGGCTCTGCGCCGATGGCGTTCAGGCCTGGCGTATCAAGAATTACCAGACCCTGCTTGAGCAGCGGATGAGCGATATTGATGAGTGCATGGCGCCATTTAGGTACTTCAATCAGGCCATCGGGTCCAACCAGCGGGTTGTCGTCGATGTTTTCATCGCTCCAGAAACCGAGTGCGCGGGCGTCGTCTTTGGTCACATGGCGAACCTCGGCAACCTTTTCAAGCGCCTGCGCCAGTTGTGCCGGGTTGTTCACGTCAAGGTCGACGCGCGTCCATTTTTCAGGCGCGGCGCGCCACTCCATGAGCGCCTGCGGCTGCAGGCGGGTTTCAATCGGCAACAACCTCAGACAAGGCGGAATATCTGCGTCGTAGCCGAGCTCCGTCGGGCACATGGTAGTGCGGCCGGCGCTGGCGGGCATGATGCGTCTACCGTAACCGGCAAAAAAGAGGGCATTGATCAGCTCGGACTTGCCGCGCGAAAACTCGGCCACAAACGCCACCATGACCTTGTCGGCCCGCACCTGGGATTCCAGCCTGCGCAAGCGTTCTTCAACGGCTGCATCCAGCAGGTCATGATCTTTCATCCATTCGGCAAGCAACTTCAGCCGGAGGGCAAATTCCCGCCGCCAGGTGCCGTGCTGGTCGAATCGTTCGTTAAAAGACATGGTGATGGTCGATAGTGGTCTGTCAATATAGCATTGCCACCCGGAAAGGGCCACCGGAGGCCTACGAATCAGTAGCCCAAATTACTGACTGCCGCTCACGGTTTCTGGCAGTTGGCGCAATAAAAAGTTGAACGCTGGCCCTGCCTGAGGCCTTTGACACTGGTGCCGCAGACCCTGCAAGGCTGGCCGGCCCGGTCATAAACCATGGCTTCCAGCTGGAAATAACCTGTCTCCCCGTTGGCATTGGAAAAGTCTTTCAGGGTGCTGCCGCCCTTTTTGACGGCCTGCGCCAATACCTTCTGTATGGCGCCATGCAACAGGAGAGCGCGCGGCTTGCTCAGCCGAAAGGCTTGGGTAGTTGGCCGTATGCCCGCCAGAAAAAGGGTTTCAGAGGCGTAAATATTGCCTACGCCCACCACAATCTCACCACCCAGAAGAACCTGCTTGATGGCGGTTTTTTTGAGTTTCAGGGCCGAATGAAATTCGGCAGCGTCAAAAGCGTCAGAAAGCGGCTCCACACCCAGCCGTCCCAGCAGTTTTTGCGCCCTGGGGTGGTCTTCGCCAGTCGCAAACACCACAGCGCCGAAACGCCTCGGGTCATGCAGGCGCAATGTGCCTGAGGTGGTCACCACTTCAAAATGATCATGTTTACCGGCAGGGGGCAAATCATGCGCAAAGCTGATGCTGCCGGACATGCCCAGGTGAATCAGCAAAAGTCCGCCGCTCAGGTCAACCAGCAGGTATTTGCCACGACGCCTGACGGCCAGAACCCGCATGGCCACAAGATCGTCAGCATCACACCCCAGCGGCCAGCGCAAGGCCTTGCCCATCTGAACCGACTGGATGGCAGCGCCGGCGATACGATCTGCAAAGCTCAGGCGGGTAACTTCGACTTCCGGGAGTTCAGGCATGGGCACCAGTAGATTGAAGTGGCGGCTTAAAGTTCTCAAAGAGTTCTCAAAGCTGCGGGATAGGTGGAATCAGGCGAAAAAGCTTTACGCCAGCTTCATACTAAAGCCTCATACGCGGGCCCGAGGGTTCAATTATCATGGCTTGATGAAGAAAAAACTGATCTGGATTCTTGCCGGTTCGTGCCTCGCAACACCGCTGCTCATGGCCCAGACGCCGGCCCAGACCAGCCCCACGGCTCCGGCAGTTCCACCTGCTGCCGTTGCAGAGGAGCCCTCTGTTTCCGCCCTTGATGGCGAGCTTTTTTACCAGTTGCTGGTCGGCGAAATCACCGTGCAGGAGGGCGAACCGGGTGCAGGTTATGCACTCATCCTGGACGCAGCCAGAAAGTCCAACGATCCGCAGCTGTACCAGCGCGCAACCGAGATTGCGCTTCAGGGCCGTTCCGGAGATGCGGCGCTGCAGGCGGCAAGGGCATGGCAGCAGGCCCAGCCCACATCACGTGATCCCAACCGCTACGTACTGCAGATCCTGATCGCACTGAACCGGATTGCAGAAACGGAAGGCCCCCTGAAAAACGGCATCCAGCTGGCTCCGGCGGCTGATCGCTCCCTGGCCATTGCAGCCGTGCCCAGGGTTTACGAGCGCGTCAGCGACAAAAAGCTTGCCAGCGCCGTCGTCGAGCAGGCCATGGCCTCCTACATTGCCGACCCCGCAACCGCAAGCCCGGCCTGGACCACGATAGGGCGCATGCGCCTGGCCGCCGGCGATGCACCCGGGGCACTGGATGCCGCCAAAAAAGCCCAGGCCGCTGATGGGCGTTACGAAGGCCCTGCCCTTGTCGCGCTGGAGTTGATGGACCCGAAACGGCCGGAAGCCGAAGCCCTGGTACAGAAATACCTCGCCGGCAATCCGAAATCCCTGCCTGAAATCCGCATGGCTTATGCACGCGGCCTGCTTGATGCGCAGCGTTATGCGGAAGCCAGCGCGCAACTGCAGGTTGTGATCAGGGACAAGCCCGACTTTGCTCCCGCCTGGCTTGTGCTTGGCTCGCTGCAACTGCAGGACAACCAGCTGGCGCTGGCCCAGACTTCACTTGAGCGCTATGTTGCCCTGGCCCAGCAACCAGCCGCAGCAGAAGATGATCAATCCCGCGGCCTGGCGCAGGCCTATCTGCAGCTCTCGCAGATTGCTGAAAAACGCAAGGATTTCGCAGCTGCCGAAAACTGGATCAACAAGATCGAGAACCCCGACGACATGATGCAGGCGCAGGTGCGCCGCGCGTCCATCCTCGCCACCCAGGGCAAGCTGGCCGACGGCAGGCAGCTGATACGCAGCCTGCCGGAGCGCAGGCCGGGCGATGCGCGGCTCAAACTGATGGCCGAAGTCGGCCTGCTGCGCGACCTCAAACAATACAAACCCGCCTACGACCTGCTGACCGAGGCCAACACCAAATTCCCGAACGACTCTGATCTTGTCTACGACCAGGCCATGATGGCCGAAAAAATTGGCAACCTCCCCGAGATGGAACGGCTGCTGCGCCAGGTCATACAGATCAAGCCGGATTCTTTCAGCGCCTACAACGCCCTGGGTTATTCATTGGCAGACCGCAATGTGCGTCTGCCGGAAGCGCGTGACCTGATACGCAAGGCGCTTGAATACGCACCGAGCGACCCTTTTATTCGCGACAGCCTGGGCTGGGTTGAGTTCCGCCTCGGCAACCGCGATGAAGCAGCAAAGATTTTTGCGGAGGCCTTCAAGGCCAAGCCCGATGCAGAAATTGCAGCCCACTTCGGCGAAGTGCTGTGGAGTCTGGGCCAGAAAGACAAGGCCATCGCCATCTGGCGCGAAGGCCAACTGCTGAACCCTGAAAACGAAACCCTCGTCGAGACGCTCAAGCGCCTGCGCGTCAGGCCATAAAGCCGGCTCAAGTCCAACGTTTTCCGGAGTGACCTTGATCGCTGTTTGCCTTATTTCACGCTCGCGTTCAGCGATGTCGTTTGTTGTTCTTTGCGCTGCATTTCTGGTCGCCGGCTGCGCTACGCCTCAAAAACCTGCGGGCTCCAATGCAGGCCAGAACGATGAGTGGGCCGGCCGCATCAGCCTGCAGATACAGAGCGAGCCACCCCAGGCTTTTTTTGCCGGGTTTGAACTCAGGGGCAGGGCCGAGGCCGGTGAGCTCAAACTGACCAGTCCGATAGGCAGCGTGCTGGGCGTCATGCGCTGGTCACCATCTGAAGCAGTGCTGGAATCAGGCCGCGATGTGAAAAAGTTTGCTTCTGTTGATGCACTGCTTGAGCAAACCACCGGCGCGGCCATTCCTGTCAACGCCCTGTTCGACTGGCTGAACGGCAAGAACACCAGCCTAAACGGATGGACGGCTGATCTCTCGCAGCAGTCCGCCGGAAAAATCTCGGCCACAAGGACCAACCCGGCGCCGCAAACCGACCTGCGGGTCGTACTTGACCAGTAAGGCGGATGCGATGACCGCACCGATAACCGCCATCCAGGCGATTTACGACGTCCCCGCACCGGCAAAACTCAATCTTTTTTTGCACATCACCGGCCGCCGGGCTGACGGCTACCACCTGATCCAGTCGGTTTTCATGCTCATCGACTGGTGCGACACGCTGCACTTTGAACTGCGAACAGATGGGCAAATCAACCGTATCGACCTGAATGCCGATGGCTCGGAGCCGCTGCCCGCAGAAGACCTCACGCTGCGTGCCGCGCGTGCCCTGCAAAAAGCCTGCGGCACCACGCTTGGCGCAGACATCAGCCTTGAAAAGCGCATTCCGGCGCAGGCCGGCATGGGCGGCGGCTCGTCTGATGCCGCCAGTTGCCTGCTGGCGTTGCAACGCCTATGGGGCGTCAGTCTGCCGCGCCAGGAACTGATGGCGATAGCCCTTTCGCTGGGCGCAGATGTGCCGTTTTTCCTGTCCGGCGGGCACGCCTGGGTTGAGGGAATCGGCGAGCAGATGACGCCCATCGAATTGCCCCATGCGCAATTCGTCGTCGTAAAACCGCCGCAGGGACTCTCGACGCAGGCGATTTTCACATCACCAGCCCTCAAACGCGACTCAGAAACTGCTACAATCTTAGGCTTTGCTGCAAATACTGACGGCCAGATTTTCGGATTTGGAAGAAACGATCTGCAGCCGGTTGCCCAGGGGTTATGCCCGCAGCTGGGCCAGTCGCTTGACTGGCTTGCCGCGCTAGGACTTCAGGGACGAATGACCGGCTCCGGAAGTGCCGTATTTGCGCATGTGCCGCATGAGATGGATATTCCCGAAGGCCCGGCCGGCTGGAAAATCCGCAAATGCAGCAATCTGAAGGCGCATCCGCTGGCTGGTTGGTAAAATAACCGGCTGCTGAAGTTGCCTTCAGAGACAAGTTTGAGGTTGGCTGACAGATTAAAAGTTTGACAGCTGACCTGTGTAGGGGTGTCGCCAAGTTGGTTAAGGCACCGGATTTTGATTCCGGCATTCGCAGGTTCGACTCCTTCCACCCCTGCCAAATTTTTAGAAACTCGCCCCAAGGGGACGAGTTTCATGATTCGCCAGATTGGCGTATCCAGTGCACAACAGACCCGCCAGACCACCGAATGGCGGGTCTGTGTGTTTAAAGCGACGACTGTTCAGGCACCGGCCTTTTAGAATGTCAGCC
The DNA here is from genome assembly GCA_040388335.1 of Pseudomonadota bacterium. Classification (GTDB taxonomy): domain Bacteria; phylum Pseudomonadota; class Gammaproteobacteria; order Burkholderiales; family Burkholderiaceae_C; genus Polaromonas. The sequence goes on from JAZKCB010000208.1 coordinate 11,434, forward strand.
ACGACTCACACATCGACACAAGCTGGGCCCCACATGCAAATGCATCACCCCGAGTTCATGCTGTTCACTGGCAATGCCAACCCAAGCATGGCAGCCGAAATTGCCCAGAACCTGGGTATTTCACTGGGTGCAGCCCATGTGGGCCGCTTCTCGGACGGTGAGGTCACGGTAGAGATCCAGCAGAACGTGCGTGCACGTGATGTGTTTGTGGTGCAGTCCACCTGCGCGCCGACGAACGAGAACCTGATGGAACTGCTCATCATGGTTGACGCGCTGAAACGCTCTTCGGCCCAGAGCATTGCCGCAGTGATTCCCTACTTCGGTTATGCGCGCCAGGACCGCCGCCCACGTTCGGCACGGGTGCCGATCAGCGCCAAGGTGGTGGCCAACATGCTTCAGGCTGTGGGTGTGTCGCGGGTGTTGACGATGGATCTGCATGCAGACCAGATTCAGGGCTTTTTTGACATTCCGGTCGACAACATTTATGCGTCGCCGGTGCTGCTGGGTGATTTGCGGCAAAAGAATTATTCCGACCTGATGGTGGTGTCACCTGACGTCGGCGGTGTGGTGCGTGCCCGTGCACTGGCCAAGCAGCTTGGCTGCGACATGGCCATCATCGACAAGCGCCGCCCCAAGGCGAATGTGTCTGAAGTCATGCACGTGATCGGCGACATCGAAGGCCGCAACTGCGTGATCATGGACGACATGATCGACACGGCCGGCACGCTGGTCAAGGCAGCCGAAGTCCTGAAGGACCGGGGTGCCAAAAAGGTTTACGCCTATTGCACGCACCCGATTTTTTCGGGCCCTGCAATAGACCGCATCGCGCAGGGCGCGGCGCTTGACGAAGTGGTGATCACCAACACCATTCCGCTTAGTGCCAATGCCATCGCATGCAAGAAGATTCGCCAGCTCTCCGTGGCACCGCTGATCGCAGAAACGATACAGCGCATCGCCAAGGGTGAGTCGGTCATGAGTTTGTTCTCCGACCAGGACCAGCCGGCCCTGATCTGAGGCAAAAGGTGCTGTACAGCCAATTCGGGTTGTACGGCTTTTTTGCAAAGTTCACCTGATCCATTTCTGGATTGCTGGAATTTTGCGCGAGGTGTGACTGGTCGCGGTTCACCTCTTCAAGGAGTCAGTTATGAAATTCGTCGCTTTTGAGCGCGCCAAGCAGGGCACGGGTGCGAGCCGCCGTCTCCGCATCACCGGTCGCACGCCCGGTATTGTTTACGGTGGCACCGGTGAACCCACGCTGATCGAACTCGATCACAACGCGTTGTTCCACGCCATCAAGAAAGAAGCTTTCCACGCCTCCGTCCTCGAGATGGAACTGGGCGGCAAAGAGCAGAAGGTTCTGCTGCGCGACCTGCAAATGCACCCGTACAAGCAGCAGATCCTGCACATCGACTTCCAGCGCGTCGAAGCCCGTACGCGCATGACCGTGAAAGTGCCACTGCACTACAGCGGCGAAGAAGAGTCCCCAGCGATCAAGGCCGACGGCTGCATCGCCAACCACGTGCTGACCGAGCTGACCGTGTCCTGCTTTCCTGCAGACATCCCCGAGTTCATCGCCGTGGACCTCTCCGGCCTGACGAAGGGCAAGTCCCTGCACGTCAAGGACATCACCCTGCCAAAGGGCGTGAAGTTCGTGGTCAAGGGCCAGGAAAACCCGGTTCTGGTGTCTGTGTCTTCCGTGTCGGCAGAAGCCGAGGCCGATGCCGCAGCAGCTGCTGCAGCCGCCGCACCTGTGGACCCGAAAGCAGCCAAGGCAGCCGCTGCCAAGGATGCCAAGGCCAACGCAGCCAAGGACGCCGCCAAACCTGTCGCCAAGAAGTAATCCACCCGGATTGTTTCCCGCACAGGCTTGACGGCCAGGCGGCCCATACCTTCAACGGTGTGGGCCGTTTTTATTTGTGCGACCCCTAAAATCGGGCGGATGAAAGTTTCTCCATGATCAAATTATTCGTTGGCTTGGGCAATCCTGGTGCTGAATACGACGCCACACGCCACAACGCCGGCTTCTGGTGGGTGGACGAGCTCTCGCGCGAGCTCAAGGCGCCGCTCAATTTCGATAAAAGTTACTCTGGCCTGGTCGCCCGCACCACGGTCGCCGGGCAAACTGTCTGGCTGCTGGAGCCGCAGACCTTCATGAACCTGTCGGGCAAATCGGTGGGCGCACTGGCGCGCTTCTTCAAGATCCAGCCCGACGAAATCCTGGTCGCCCATGACGAGCTCGACATCGTCCCCGGCCAGGTCAAGCTCAAGTTCGGCGGCAGCCATGCTGGCCACAACGGCCTGCGCGACATCCACGCCCAGTTGGGCACCGGCGACTACTGGCGGTTGCGCATTGGCGTGGGCCACCCGGGCATCAAGTCGGAAGTCATCAACTGGGTGCTGAAAAAGCCGTCACCAGAGCACCGCACCGCGATTGAAGACTGCATCGCCCGTTCGCTGAAGGCCGTGCCTGCACTTCTGGCCGGCGACATGGAAAAAGCCACCATGCAGATCCACACCAGCACCCCGCCCCGCCCCAAGCCGCCGCGCAAGCCCGAAACCGAGCCAACGCCGCCTGTAGCCTGAGTTTCTGGCTGGCAAGTGGCCGGGAATTGCTACAAAATCAGTAGCTACTTACGCCCGTATTTAAAGGCTTGGAGGCATATTCAGGCACTTTTTTTGGCTGGGAACCGGCGTTTTTGGGATTTTTGGTGACTTGCAATGCGTCTTTTGGAATCGAAAAGCCGGTAATGAATCACGTATAAATCATTAAGCACTTAATGCATTTTTTATAATGCATTAGAGCCACGTGCAGCGTTTTAAGGCTGAGCAGGTGCCCAAAACCCTGTAAAAACGGCATTTTCAGGCCGATTTTAAGGGTCATTCTGGCATCCAGCCCTTTAGATACGGGCGTGAGCAGCTATCAATTAAGTAGCACCCAAAAGACGAACTAAAGCGGGTGAACGACCTGAATGGAGACTGCGGACACCGGCGCGGTGCCAGTCAGGCGGTGATACTTCTGCCAGAGCGTTTCTTTGCCTTCTACGTGCTGCGGATTCACCGGAATGCAGGCGACCGGGCAAACCTGCACACATTGCGGCTCGTCAAAGTGGCCGACGCATTCGGTGCACTTGTTGTGGTCGATCTCGTAAATCGCCTCGCCCATGTAGATGGCCTGGTTGGGGCATTCGGGCTCGCACACATCGCAGTTGATGCATTCGTCGGTGATCATCAGGGCCATCTCAGGCTCCTTTTGATGCGGCGGTGTGCGCGGTTTTGAGGGCGGTCATGACGTCGGCACTGACCATCTGGCTCACATCACCGCCAAGCTTGCTGATCTCGCGCACCAGCGTGCTGCTGATGCATTGCAGGGGCGCGTCAGGCAGCAAAAACACGGTTTCGATTTCAGGCCGCAGCTTGCGGTTCATCGCCGCCATCTGCGCTTCGTAGTCAAAGTCGGTCAGGTTGCGGATGCCGCGCACGACCGCTGTGGCGTCTTGTGTGGCGCAAAAATCCATGATGAGGCCGTCAAAGGGCAGCACCGTCACATTGGAAATGCCTTTGCAGGCGGCTTGCACCAGGGCCACGCGCTGGTCCAGCGTGAACAGGGTTTTCTTGTGATGGGCAATGGCGACGGCAATCACCAGCTGGTCAAACAGCCCGGCGGCCCGGCGCACCACATCGACATGGCCCAGCGTCACCGGGTCAAAGGTGCCCGAATAAACCGCTGTGCGGGGGGATGTGGGGGTGCTGGCTGCCATGGGTGAAATTATGCCCCTGCAGGCGTCCCCACACTGTCAGCAGCACCTTTTGAGAGCAAATGGAAGTGCACAGCCCCAGCCTTGCCGAAACGGTGCACCTTCAGCCCCAGGCCGGCCAGATCTTCGTCTGTCCAGGCTTTGGGCGCTTCAAGGTAGACAAAACCGGTCTCATGAATCGCCTGCGCCGCCGCCTTGAGGGCCGGTTCAAAAAGCGCCGACTCATAAGGCGGGTCCAGAAACAGCAGTTGCATGCTGCCGGGGCTCAGGCGTCTGAGCAAGCTGACGCCGTCACCACGCTCCAGCCGGATGACGTCGGCCTTGAGCTTTGCCTGCAGCGTCCTGATTTTTTCAAGCAGCACCGGGTCCTGCTCGCAGATCAGCACTTCGGCCGCACCGCGTGATGCGGCCTCAAAACCCAGGACGCCGGTGCCGGCAAAAGCATCTGCGCATCGCCAGCCGGTCAGATCCTGGCCCAGCCAGTTGAAGAGCGTCTCGCGCACGCGATCCGGCGTCGGACGCAGGCCCGGCCTGTCGGCGACCGGGATCTTGCTGCGCTTGTAGAGACCGCCAATGATGCGGATCTCACCCGGCGGCACGGTCTTGCGCGCGACGACCTTGCCGGAGCGGGCGGCTTTTGGCTTCTTGTCGGATTTGGGCTCTGCGCTTGCTGCGGTGCTTGCTGTTGTGTACTTCACGGTTTTCCTCCCAGGATGACCGTGACCATTTTCTCAGGTTGCAGTTTCTGGGCGAAAGCGGCCTTCACATCGGCCACCGTCACGCTGTTGACCCTCTCCGTCCAGGTATCGAGATAGTTCAGCGGCAGGTCGTTCCACGCGATGTTGGAGATGTTGCCGAGCAACTTGCGATTGCTGTCGATCAGCAGCGCAAAGCCGCCAGTCAGGTTGTCCTTGGCGGCCTTGATCTCTGCTTCAGTCGGGCCATCGGCCACAAAGTCGCGCAGCACCTTGCGGGTGACTTCCAGCGCCTGGCTGGCCTGGTCAGGCCGCGTCTGCAGGCCGATGGTGAATGCGCCGGCATGCAGGCCGGGCGAGAAGCTGCTGGAGACGCTGTAGGTCAGGCCGCGCTTTTCGCGCACCTCGTTGGCCAGGCGTGAGACAAAACCACCGCCGCCCAGAATGTAATTGCCCACCAGCAGCGAGAAGAACTGCG
>JAZKCB010000209.1:0-19033 GCA_040388335.1 Pseudomonadota bacterium
AGCTCACGCAGAAGGCTGGCGTTGACGGCCGTCTGTTCGGCTCGGTCACCAACCACGACATCGCTGCAGAACTGACCAAGCAAGGTTTCGCCGTTGCCAAGTCGCAGATCCGCATGCCTGTCGGCCCGCTGAAGACCACTGGCGACCACGCTGTCAGCGTTGCGCTGCACACCGACGTGCTGGTGGACATCACCGTCACCGTGCTGGGCGAAACCGCTTAATACGCGTTTTCTCTCCCCGCAAAAAGCCGCTCGCTGAGCGGCTTTTTTCATGGCTTCGCGGGTTTATCGCGCGTGCACAGGTTCAGGCCTGATTTACACCGCATTTCCCATGGTTTTGCACAGGGTTATGCACACCATTTTTTCTCAGCGGCCTTAGTATTTACGTCTCCCAAGGAAACCCATGTCCGCCGTACTTTCCACCTTTGACGACCCCGGCTACAGCCCTGACAGGCAGATCGCCCAGCTGCGTATTCCGCCGCATTCCATTGAGGGCGAATCCAGCGTGCTGGGTGGCCTGTTGCTCGACAACAATGCCTGGGACCGCGTCGGCGACCTGCTGGTCGACACCGACTTCTACCGCGCCGAACACAAGCTGATTTACGCCGCCGTCGGTGCGCTCATCAATGCCAGCAAACCAGCTGACGTCATCACCGTTTACGAGCACCTGCAAAATCAGGGCAAGGCCGAAGAAATGGGCGGCCTGGGTTACCTCAACTCGCTGGCGCAGTACGTTCCCAGCGCCAGCAACATCCGCCGTTACGCAGAGATCGTGCGTGAGCGCTCCATCCTGCGCAAGCTGGTGTCTGCCAGCGACGAGATTGCCACCAACGCCTTCAGCCCACAGGGCAAGGACGTTGCCACCATCCTCGATGAGGCCGAGCAGAAGATCTTCAAGATAGGCGAGCAGGGCTCGCGCATGAAGGAAGGCTTCCAGAGCATGGACACGCTGGTCGTCAGCCTGCTTGACCGCGTGACCGAGATGGCCGAGAACCCGCAGGACGTCACCGGCGTGCCCACAGGTTTTTATGACCTCGACCGCATGACCTCCGGCTTCCAGGCCGGCGACCTGATCATCCTGGCCGCGCGGCCCTCAATGGGCAAGACCGCACTTGCCATCAACATCGCAGAAAACGTGGCTATCGAGGCAGGCCTGCCCGTCGCCGTGTTTTCGATGGAAATGGGCGCCTCGCAGCTTGCCGTGCGTATCGTCGGCTCCATTGGCCGCATTGACCAGACCCACCTGCGCACGGGCGCGCTCACCGACGAAGAATGGCCGCGCCTGACCGAAGCGATTGAAAAGCTGCGTTCTGTCTCTTTGCATATTGACGAGACCCCAGGCCTCACCGTGAGCGAACTTCGCGCCAATGCACGCCGCCTGGCACGCCAGTGCGGCAAGCTTGGCCTGATCGTGGTCGATTACCTGCAGCTCATGAGTGTGTCTGGCGGCATGGCCGATGAAAACCGCGCCACAGCGGTGGGCGAAATCTCGCGCGGCCTGAAGATGCTGGCCAAAGAGCTGCAGTGCCCCGTGATCGCGCTCTCGCAGCTCAGCCGCGGCGTTGAATCACGCACCGACAAGCGCCCCATGATGAGCGACCTGCGTGAATCCGGCGCCATCGAGCAGGACGCCGACATCATCATGTTCATTTACCGCGACGAGTACTACACCAAGGAAGCCTGCAAGGAGCCGGGCGTCGCCGAGGTCATCATCAGCAAACAACGTAACGGGCCGACCGGCACAGTCAAGCTTGCCTTCCTGAACCGCATCACCAAGTTTGAAAGCCTGGCCAACGGCGGTAGCGGGGATTTCTAGTCGCAAGCCCTGCTGATGTGAAGTGTAAAGAAGACTTTACATTTTCGGGCTGCTGGGCGGTCTGGCAGTCGTAAAAGGGCGTTTTGGTCCCAAAATTAGTCAAAAAAGGACTCTTTTTAGAGGACAAAACGGCTTTAAGCCAATAGATACGGGCGTAAGCAGCTATGAATTTCATAGTGAGTGATGAGCTCAAGGCGACCTTCCCTTGTCCGGGCACGCAAAAGAGCAAAGCCGTGATGAAGCGCAACCTGCCGCTTGGCCGCGCTGCCATCACCAAGAACGAAGAAGAGACAAAGCCCCCATGGCGCTGAACCACGAAGTTGTCACCGACCCGCCCCGGCCAGCCGTCACCGTCATCATGTTTCGCGATGGCTAGGGTGACACCAAAGGTCTCGAAGTTTTCCTTCATCAAGCGCCACCTCAAGTCAAACGTGCTGGGTGGCGCTTTTGTTTTCCCCGGTGGCAAGCCCGATGCGCAGCTGGACACGGCCGCCCACCTCGACCAGCCCTTGAGTGCTCCGCACAGCGCCCTCACTGAATCAGACACGGGCGATTTTCTTCCTCTGGCGGTTGGCATGGTGCTGGCTTATCTGGCTTTGGTCGCAGGAGCCAAACTTTTTATGCAAGGTTGGCCGCACAACGAGACCCCCCGCCAAAGTACAGATAAACCGCCTAACCGACCACCGACCTTCTTGACAGCAGCTTGCGCCAGATCAAGTGTGAATTCGCAGCCGCCCCCTAAAGTGACCAACGAGACAACGCGGTTTTTTAGCTTTTTAACCATCCAGACCATGCGGCCAGAAGTTGCGCTGCTGCAGGAGATATTTCATGCCTTTTGTAAATGCCGTTCTTTGGCTCGATCATCACCATGCAAAACTCATCGGGTTCGATGCGGACCAGTCACATGCTCAGGAATTTCAACAACAAGCCCATGCCACGCGCCAGCATGGTAGCGAAGTGCGTACTGAACATGAATATTTCGGCGAAATATGTGACGCTTTGACAACCATCGACGCCATCGTGGTGACCGGCTCGCATGTGGTTCAAGCCGACTTTCGTCATTATCTTGAGAGGCACCGGTCTGGACTTCTCAAGCAGATCACGACCTGGCAGACTGTCGACCGTCTTACCGAGGCCCAGTTGCTGGCTCTTGCCCGCAAGCTGCAGCACGACAGGGCTAACGGCTTGGCCAGCGCGGGTTAAATTGCACAAGCCCTGCGTTCTTTCCCGGCTTGGATATTTGTGGCGATTTTCGCGAAGGCGTGCAAATGAAGACAATGCGCGCGATGGTTCTGCACCAGCCCGGCAAGCCCTTGCAACTGGAGGATCGACCGCTTCCTGAACCCGCTTCTGGTGAAGTGTGCCTGCGTGTTGAAGCCTGTGCGGTATGCCGCACCGATCTTCATATTCTTGACGGTGAGTTACCGGTGCCACATTTGCCCCTGATCCCCGGGCATGAGATCGTTGGAATCGTTGAACGCACAGGCATGGACGTGCATGCCCTGAAGGTTGGCGAGCGGGTCGGTGTTCCCTGGCTGGGGCATACCTGCGGACATTGCCGCTTCTGTGTTCAGGGGCGCGAAAATCTTTGCGACCGGTCGATTTTTACAGGTCATGGCCGCGATGGTGGCTTCGCGACACATGTGATTGCAGAGGCCGATTTTTGCCTGCCGCTGTCGCTCAAAATGGATGCCGTTCATATCGCACCCCTGATGTGCGCCGGTTTAATCGGCTGGCGATCACTGCGAATGGCCGGGAACGACACGATCGCGCTTGGTCTCTATGGATTTGGCGCAGCAGCACACCTGATCGCCCAGATCGGCAGCCACCAGGGTAAAAAAATTCATGCATTTACCCGCCCGGGCGATACGCAAGCCCAGGCGTTCGCACGCTCATTGGGTGTTGTGTGGGCTGGCGATTCTGATGAGGTGCCGCCTGAACTTCTGGATGCGGCAATCATTTTTGCACCGCTCGGCGAGTTGGTACCGCTTGCGTTGCGTGCCGTGCGAAAGGGTGGCAAGGTAGTTTGCGGCGGCATTCACATGAGTGATATTCCTTCTTTTGCCTACGAGTTGTTATGGGAGGAGAGGGCTTTGCTTTCGGTCGCCAACCTCACGCGAAACGATGCAGTCGAGTTTTTGAATATCGTGAAAGAGGTGCCGTTGCGCGTCGAGACCACCTGCTACCCGCTGGAGCGAGCCAACGAAGCGATGGAAGACTTGCGTTCTGGTCGGATCACTGGCGCAGCTGTCCTGGTGCCCTGATGGCGCGAATCATGAGTCCATACGCCAACGCCCGAAAGCTCAGGCTAGGTATTTACCGCCATTGATCGACAGTGTCGTTCCGGTAATGAACCCAGCCTCATCGGCAGCCAGAAAAACGACAGCCCGGGCGATCTCGGCCGGTTTGGCGAGGCGTCCTGCCGGGATTGTCTTGAGAATCGCGTCCATGACCTCTGCCGGTATTGCCGCAATCATCGCGGTGTCGGTGTATCCGGGTGCAATCACATTGGCAGTGATATTGCGTGAAGCGCCCTCGAGTGCCAGCGCTTTGGTAAACCCGATGATGCCTGCCTTGCTGGCTGAATAGTTGGTCTGCCCTGCCTGGCCGGCGAGCCCGTTGACCGAGCTCATGTTGATAACGCGACCAAAGCGGCGATCACGCATTCCGTTGATGACGGCTCGGCACATATTGAAGCAGCCGCCAAGGTTGACATCAACGATCCTCTTCCAGTGATTCACATCCATTTTGTGCAGCATGCAGTCATGCGTGATACCCGCGTTATTCACAAGCACGTCGATCCGGCCCATCTCCTTCTCCACTTCTTCGACGCCGGTACGGCAGGCGGCAGCATCCGCCACATCCCATGAAAAAACGGCAATGCCTGTTTTCCCGGAGAAGTTTTTGGCACCGACATGGTCCTGGGCATAGCTTGCTGCAACCCGATAGCCTGCTGCCAGCAAAGCTTCGGCGCTTGCTGCACCAATGCCTGATGTCCCGCCTGTCACCAAAGCGGTCCGGGGTGTCATTGGCGCGCTACCGGCAGATGCATGCGTCGGTCGTCGGTCCTGGTTAAGCAAAGCAGGTCAAAGATGTCAGGGTGGACGCAACAGGCAAACTGGTACATCAGGTGCTCCGGTAGTCGCATAGACGAAAAATTCAGTATCAAAGCGCGGCGCTGTATTTCGATTGACATACCTCAAGGGGGCTTGAAACATGGCCCTTACCGGCCCATCCGTCGACAGAGCGGCGGCATGGCGTTCACCCCCGCATTTTTTTACAAGCAGGGGGTGCACTGGCTTGACCTGCATCAAGGCTGCAAGTACCCGCGTCCGTTAACGTTGCCTTATCGCCGTCGCTTGCCAAATGTTCAAAAAAAGGGCTTGCAGGAAAGTGGCAGATAGGCTCCAGGAATCTTCATCATGTCTGATCGGCCACCTGTTTCGCCCAAGCCGGCAACCGGCGTTCCGGTCATGTCGGATTCTGTTCCCCAGGCTACGCGCTTCGGTCTGAAGTCTGCGGAATCGTCGCTCAGGGCTTTCACCGCACGGATGGCCAATGGCATTTCACCCTCATCGATACAGCTTGCCCAAACAGACTGGTTCAGCCACCTCGTGGCATCGAGCTCAAAACAGATTGAGCTAGCTGGAAGCGCCAGTGTCAAGATGGCGCAATGGATGCTGTATGTGCATCATTTTTCTTGTGGTGGTTGCAACCGGTGCATTGATCCGCATGCACGCGATAAGCGGTTTGTTTCGCCGGAATGGAAATGGCCTCCCTACAACCTCATGGCACAGGCTTTTCTATTGCAGGAGCGCTGGTGGTCGGAAGCGACCACTGGCGTGCGAGGCGTGTCACCGCACCATGAAGATGTTGTCGCTTTTATGGCGCGGCAGTGGCTGGACATGTTTTCGCCGTCAAACGGGATAACAACCAACCCTCAGGTAATTGCCAAAACCTTGTTGACGGGCGGAACCAATCTTGCGAACGGATTCACCCACTGGTGGCAGGATGTTGTCACACTTCTCAATGACGGGAGACCGCGTGGTGTGGAGCGCTTCTGTGCGGGCCGCGATGTCGCAGTGACGCCTGGCAGGGTGGTGATGCGAAACCATTTGATTGAAGTCATCGAATACCGGAGTACCACTGCCCATGTTGATGCCGAGCCCGTATTAATTGTTCCGTCCTGGATCATGAAGTACTACATACTGGATCTCGAACCTGCAAATTCGATGGTGAAATATCTGGTGGATCAGGGGCACAGGGTGTTCATGGTTTCCTGGAGAAATCCGGATGCCTCCGACCAGGACCTGGGCATGGATGACTATCTGCACCTTGGTGTTCTGGCAGCGCTTGAAACTGTGCGCAAACGGGCTTCACATCGTCCCGTACATTGCGTCGGCTATTGCCTGGGCGGTACGCTGCTCAGCATTGCCGCAGCGGCCTCGGGTGTGGCCGCCCCTCGGCTGATGGCTTCCCTGACCCTATTGGCGGCACAGACTGATTTTGCGGAACCTGGTGAGCTGGGCCTTCTCATCGACGAAAGCCAGATCGCATTTCTCGAAGACCTGATGGCAGATCAGGGTTTTCTGGATGGAAGGCAGATGGCCGGTGCCTTCGCATTGATCAACTCCCGTGACCTGGTCTGGTCGAAGCTGGTTCATGAATACCTGATGGGTGCAGAGACGCCGATGACGGCCTTGCGCGCCTGGAACGCAGATGCGACACGCCTGCCTGCGCGGATGCACAGCCAGTACCTCCGGGGCCTGTACCTCCAGAACGATCTGGCCAAAGGTCGCTTCAGGGTGGGTACTGATGCGGTGAGCTTGACGGATATCAAAATTCCCATGTTTGTGCTTGCTGCCGAGCAAGACCATGTGTCGCCTTGGCAATCGGTGTACAAGATTCACGATTTGACCCATGCGCCGACTACCTTCGTTCTGGCTTCTGGGGGCCACAACGTTGGTATTGTGAGTCCGCCTTCGGGTCCCATGGCCAGTCCTCTTGCCCATTACCGTATTGCGACCAGCCCCGTCGGCCATGCGTCTCTTGCGCCGGAGACATGGAAAGATGCGGCGACAGTTGTGCAGGGTTCCTGGTGGCCAGGCTGGCACCAATGGTTGCGCAAGCATTCCTCGGCAAAAATTCCTTCGCGACCTATTGCCCGGGCTGAATCCGGGCTAGGGCTTGTCGAGACTCCCGGCACCTATGTGCATCAGGTTTAGCAAGGCCCGGCGTGGCAAATCAGTGTGTGCAAGCCAGGTCACCCGCGTTCACTTCTGGCTAAAAATCAGTCCTGTGGCTGTACTGTGTTTAGCTATAAATGCCGGGAGTTGCTAAGTGGTATGAGCTGGATTCATTGCCCCAGCGGTGGGTGAACCCTGTTTGTCCACCTCGGGTGCGGACCTCAACACAGCGCGCGCGGTGGCGACATCATCCACCGAGCCATGAACAATGACGAGATAACGGTCTGCCTTGACGTCTGCTTCGTACCTGATGGCCTGTGTCCTGGACAGCCCCAATCCGAACAGTGCGGCGCCTAGCGCCGACAGGCCACCCACCACAGCTGCACCCTCGAGTGCGCCTATCAATCCAACGACCAGCGGTCCTGCTACTGCCACCAATCCAACTGGCGGTATGACGAATACCGCAGGGGTTAGCAGCAATCCCCAGATCGCGCCCCAGAAACCGCCAATACCACCCCAGGTCTTGATGCGATCGCCGACCGTGTAAAAGCCCAGCGCATGTTCTTCGGTGTGGTATCCCTTGCCGATGATGGAAAGTTTTTTCATGTCGAAGCCGGCACGGCTCAAAGCCCTGATCGTTATTTCTGCAGCAGTATGTGTGTCGTGTACAGCAATGACGGGATCTGCAGGGATTGGGGTTTCGCTGTTGCTCATGGTTGAAATCCTTCGATGTGAGATGGCAAATTGCCACTTGCACGGTAAGCGAGTTCACGACCTGAACCTTGATCTTCCTCAATTCCTTGATTCGTGAGTCTCGGGAAACTGGTCTCAGTAACTTTGCAAGGAACCAAAAATGGGAAAGAAACTCAACAGGCAACGCCGCCTTACAGGCAACGACCTGGACGAGCGGGCTCGGGAAGCCGCTGCGCCGCATCATGTCAAAACCGTGATCTCGCATGATGACTACGAATCGCAATTGCATATGCTGCAGGTGGAGCTTGTCAAGTTACAGCGGCATGTCATCTCGAAAGGTGAACGCGTTCTCATACTCCTTGAAGGCAGGGATGCCGCTGGAAAGGACGGCAGCATCAAGCGTATCTGCGAGTATTTGAGTCCCCGCGAAAGCCGCGTGGTGGCGTTAGGCAAGCCTTCTGATCGTGACCGCAGCGCCTGGTACTTTCAGCGTTATGTGGCCCACTTGCCAGTTGCTGAAGAAACGGTGCTTTTCAATCGCAGCTGGTACAACCGAGCTGGAGTTGAGCGTGTGATGGGTTTTTGTAGCAACGTCCAATATGATGAATTCATGCGTTCGGTGTACCCGTTCGAGGAGATGCTGGTTCACTCGGGCATCAGGCTGCATAAATATTATCTCGACATTAGCAAAGGTGAACAGGTCAGACGTCTTGCAGACAGGAAGCGTGACCCGCTCAAGCAATGGAAGGTCAGCCCGATAGACGCGGTTGCAGTCAAAAACTGGAAAGGCTATTCCGAGGCGCGCGACGAGATGCTGCGGCGTACCCACGGCGATCACGCACCCTGGCACGTGGTATTCGCAGATAACAAGCGTCTGGCCCGTCTGAACCTCATTCGCGACATTCTTTCGCGCCACGATTACGCGGGCAAGAAGCACAAGCTCGTGCAGCCTGATCCAGACATCATTTACCCGTTTACACCGGACTGTCTCGAAAGCGGTCGCTTGCAGCGATGAGCTTTTCAGAACCTGCATTCCAGGGCGATCGTCTTGCGTGCTTCAAGTGCCTCCAGCACTTCTGCAACTTACGCCGATCGTCCAGGCTGTCGCGAGCAATTCTTTTTCTGGCTTGCCTGGAGAGTCTGGCCACGGCAGATCCAGGCTTGCCAGCCTTGCCCATTCTGCCCAGCAGTTTATCGGCGACAGAGCCGTCGTTAAGCCGTCCCAGAACATCTTGCAATGCAATGAGGCATTTCAGGTAGGGCTGCAACCGCCTCATGCTGCATATTGATTCAAAAAACTCCAGGGCATAACGAAGCTCCTTGGCTGCTATCCGCATGCGGTGGCGCTCGGTTATGGAACTTTTTTTATGTCTCGCCCCCATTTTGAACAGCTGGGTCTGGAGTTTTTCCAACCGCCTGGCTGCCCATTTGCCGATGGGTTTCCCGTGCGAGGTTCGCGCTGATTTTTTTGGCAGCAAGCGCTCGTGCCTGGCATGCAGCCATGCTCCGATCGACAGTATCAGCCTTGAATAACGTACCGAGGCGACGCCTGCAGAAGCGTCTTGCCGTGTCACCTGTGCCCGGAATTTCGCTGCGCGTAGCAGGGGCGTCCATGAATGACCTGACGCGGTAGAGCTTGCCGATCCGAGAGCGGGCAGCGTGATGTTGGCCAGCACATCGGCATCGCGTGCGCTCCCGAGTGTCTCGCCTAGCCATTCGAGCTCTTCGTGCACTTTGGCAGGAAGACGTATGCTTTGCGAAAACAACCTGATGGCCGAGCGGAGTCGCCGCAGCCCTACACGCATCTGGTGGACGCTCTCCGGATCGCTGCTTTCGATGACCCCCCGTTCGTTGTCCTCAATCTGCGCGAGACAGTTCCATGCGATGCGCGTGAAGCAGGATTCGACGGATAGATTCGAAGCCAGTTGTACGGGCTGAGCCCTGGCAATGAAAATGGGGGCGGGCGCAAGCATCTCATAACCGCGTTCGGCCTCGTCATCTTTGCCGATCCTGAGAGGCAGCTGGTCCAGGAGCTGCAGTGCGAAGTCGAACAGCTCTGTGATTTCCCCGTTTTTGAGCTTTAGCCTGACCTCACAAAAGGGTTCGCGTTTTCGGCGGGCCTGTAATTCCCCATGATCCAGCACCACGTTCACCGAGCTCCCACTTGTCAGGTGCACGACCCATACGGTACGCTGGACCATGCTGGTGAATACAGGAGCCAGTCGCCTGAAGAATTGTGGGTTACAACGTGTCTCGATCCCTGTGGGTTCGCATGCGACTTGCGCCAACAGGGATCTCAATTCCGGATGACTACCTGAGACGGCTGTGTTCCATTGACGATGCCGATAGAGACCCGCACACGCATGGCCTGTCGTTTTCAGCGACTGGGTCCATACATTTTTGACCTGCTGTACCTGCAACTCCAGGCCATGCGTTCGCAATTGCATGTCTGGCGAATCAAAGTAGGTGGTTTTGAGCGTCACGGTGCGTGGTCCCTGACCTGCTTGTCGCTTCAGGATATCGAGAAGGCGAAAGGCCACAACACCTTCCCCCAGCAATTGCAGTTTGATTTCGACCTCTTCCACAGAAGACTCCGTACCTGGCGGCATGACCAGGTTTTGGCTCATTCGATACGGATTTTGTGGGGGTGTCGCGTCTTGCGGATGGCGGCAGTGGTGGCGAGCTCTGACGACGAAGCTGGCCAGTAGAACACCTGTTCGACCGCACCTTTGCCGAGATGTACCCTTCTGACCTGGGCCTGCCCATCGTAGCTTGCGCTGATACGGTAGGTGCCCGGATCAAGCTGCAGGTAGAGCAGTGGGCCGCTATCCTCATAGACCCGCGAAATGCCGGGGCGTTTGACACTGTCTATCTGGACAGGAATGCCGGCGAGGTATTCACCGCTACCGATAGTGGCAAATGTCAGCCGCAGGTTGTAGCTTGCGCGTGCCGCGTGCATGGTCTGCCGTTCTTCAGCGCCGACGCCACCACTTAGTGACGCGCCTGGCGGGCCTCCAGTAGAGATCGCCGACGCTGCGGTTGCTTGTGCAACCACCACAAAGACAATGAGACGGGTAACGTATTTCAGAAAATGCATGAAATTGCTCCTGAAAGGAATTTTTACTTTAAAACCCACCCACCGCACGTGGCTTGCGTCAAATCAAGAGAGGCTCCCATTGCCATGCTGGGATCTGCGGCTGAAGTACAACAACACCATTTTCATGACCACCCATTGCGTGGAGGAGGCGCGGCCCTTTATTCACGCTTTGGCATACTGCGTAAAGGCCAGCTGGTTGCCTTCGGTACGCTGGACGAACTGCGAACTGCATGCAGGCCTCCTGATGCAACGCTGGACGAATTTTTCACCCCCTACGCCGGGGAGTCTGCGGACGCGGCTACGGCTCACGGAGACACTTCCCATGCCCGCCTCTTGATTGGCCTGCCGAGCGAGGGCTTCATCAATGCCATGCCGAAAAGCGGCTCTAAACCGGCAACCCTGTTCAGTCCTCGAGGACTTGATCCCGAAATACGAGAACGGGTACTGATGCAGACCTCAAAATCTGTTCTGCTCCGCTTCCCAGAAGCACGCGACCCAAGCCACGCCTGCCATGCGACCCCACCACAATGAGGTCCGCATTCCAGTTTTGTGCCGCTTCTGAAATGACTTCACCCAGGCGTTTTCCTGGCTCATCGCTGAGGACCTGCGTCGCCGTCACGCCTGCAGATTCGGCAATGGCCATCCCATCTGTTAAAACCCTGGAGCCGCCCTCACGCATCATTCCGACCACGTCTCCCGAATAGGTTCCGTAGGGGTCAATTCCGCCCAGATAAGCCATCTCGTTGATCACATGTACCAATCTGACGGTCGCATTCACATCACGTGCCAGTTGCAGTCCGGCGGTAAGTGCCTTTGTCGATGTCTTGCTGCCATCGATCGCAATTAATATACGTTTGAACATATGTGTGCCTTGTCTGTTTTACAGGAGTTCAATCCTCGCGAATTCCGCCGATCTGATATTGAGAAATATCAAGAACCAGTTAGCCAGCAAATCCCGGGGAATGTTTTCCTTGAATAGACCGTTGGGATTCGCAGGCGAATCTGGCTTCAGCTGCTGACAGCGGCTCCGCTATGGCAGCCAGATTTTCAAGTGTTGCAAGATCTGCCTCGGAAGCATCATTACGCCGTTGCAGAATTCGTTTTCGAAGTATTTGCGGTGATGCTTTGCAGTCAAAAATGACAAAAGGTACCTTGAGGTGGGTTGAAAGCTCCATAGCCATTTTTCTTTGACTGCGCTTGAGAAAAGCGGCGTCGACGATAACGGCGAACCCGGCAAGAATGACATCGAGCGCCAGATTCATGAGATGTATATAGGTTCGTTCTGTGGCGTCGCTTGTGTAGATGTTTTGTCCGGCAGCGCGGGAATCAGCCAGTGCTGAAAGTCCGAACAAGCGTTTTCTTTCAACATCTGAACGCAATCTGATAACACCATCCCGCTCCAGGATTTCCTGAGACAACACAGTCTTGCCAGAGCCAGGCAGGCCCGTTGTGATGAATAGCCAGGCGTTGCTTCCCTGAGCCCATGAAAGCGCTGTTTCTATATAGCGTAGTGCGGCGCTGCTTCTATCTGGTCCGCGTAGCTTCTCGACCTGAGCTCTGACCAGTGCCCGGTAGACTACAGAAAAACGCAGCGCGGGCAGGGCACCATGATCGCCGGTGTGATCCAGCCACGCGTTGAGGAGCCGGAAGGCAAAATCCCGTCGACCGTAAGAGTCAAAGTCCATAACGGCGAAAGCGATGTCATCCACGACGTCGATCCATCGCAACTGGGGTGCAAACTCCAGGCAGTCAAAGGCGACGACTTTTCCATCGAGTGTCGCTATGTTGGCAAGGTGTAGATCACCATGGCATTCCCTGACGCGACCCTCAAGCCGACGCTCGGCCCACAAGCGAAGCAGCGACGCAGCCTGCGTATCCAGCCAGCTTCTGAGATAACCGAACTGCGTGGGCGATAGCAGCGACTCCACCCCTTCGAGTGCTGCCAGGGCCTCCGCCAGACGCAGTGCAGGCTTGCCGAACCTCCCAGTGGTGGCATGCGGCGCGTGATGGTGAAAATTTGCCACATGTTTGGCCAGTGCATCAACATCAGAGCCGTTCAGGCGGCCCTTGATGAGCCGCTCGCTGTAAAGCGCTCCAGGGAGCAGGCGTTGCATCCTCACTGCGTAATCCTGTGCCACCCTCGGCATCTCGATGAGGCTGTTTGAGGTGCTGCCATCTATGCACTGCAGATCAAGATACATGTTCGGAGCAAAGCGCTTGTTCAGGCGCAATTCTTCGTTGCAGAAAAAGTGGCGTGCGGCAAGACTGCTGTAATCGACAAACGGCATTCTGATATTTTTTTTGATCTTTAATGCTTCCTTTTGCGTCAGCAGCACATAAGAAAGCGGCGTTTCGACAAGTTGTGCTCCAAGCTCTGCCACCAGCCGGACGACCATAGCCCTCTGGTCCATGCCTTTGCTGAGGTCTGCTTCCGCTTGCAAGTGTGTGGCAAGGCGGGGACGGTGGTAGTTGAGATGCATGGCTACCTTTCATGCCCTGCCGTGCACCAATTCGCGCACAGCTTGCTGAATTGGTCTTTCCGCAGGCTCAATTGGTAGCGGTCAGCGATCTCCTGGTGGGCGTGAGTCCCATTGGGTCGATTCCTGGCGCGGAGCTGATCAGGAAGCGCATCGTGTTCCAACCGACAACTGGTCGGGACATCTGCAAAATACGATTCATATGGGCCGGTGCAGTTGTTCATGAGGCAGCTTCGGGTTGGATTGCGAATTGATTGTCAAGTCATCCATCTTCGCGTTTGGCCGTCAGCCATCGATTGATATTGCGCAACCACAATCAAATAGATGCGTGGACTCAGAGCTTGCCAGGATAGAAGAATAAAGTGGGCCAGAAGTATTGCGATAGCTCAATGCCGGGGGTGGCTCGGCAGGTAATCATGAATGTTTACCCTTCGCAAGAAAGACCTCTGTATGGCCATTACAAAAAATATGCTCACAAGTGTTATTGCCACCAGCTTTATCCTCGGCTCCACTGCCGCATGGACGCAGCCAGCAACAGAGCCAGCCGATAAATCTGATTCGCCAGGCGAACCAGGGCAGACGGATAAGCGTCCGGCAATGATCATGTCGACGACTTCGCGGGAGGCTGCAGATTCAGCGCATGCAGCTTTCGACCTGATCAAGTTGGCACGTTTGCTTGCTGAAACGTCAGCCCGGGATGTCTCTCGCCGGTCGGCGCAAAATATCAGAGACCAGACCGTCAAGGCTGAAGCCGCCGCAAGACAGGCCCAGGAAAAAGCCGAGCAGGCCGCAGCCAACGCCACCGAAACCATGAGGGTATTGGCGGCCAAGGCTGCTGAAGCCGCCAGGCGCGCGATGACCAAGGTCAGAGCGGCGACTAGCCGTGCGGAGGACGCGCTTGGCAAGGCAGGTCACGCTGACAAGAATGCGGTTGATAAAGCCATGCAGGCAACACGCCGTGCCTTGAGGAATGCAGAAGAAGCGGCGCGGGACTCTGCAAACTCCAGCAGGAATGCAATTGACAGAAATCCGGGCACTGACTCAAAAAACTAGCTCAGGCCATCTGACGGCGCGTGTGGTTCGACATCGATGAGATTTGTCACGCCCTTTACTCCGGCAAGCTTCGATACGGCCTCCTGGGCATGAAATCTTTTGTAGTGCAGGTCCACATGGCCGGTCAGGGTTACCCATCCGTTGTCTATGGACGAGTGAACCTGCCGCCGGGGTATACCGCATATCCATTCAAGCGCATGCTCGATTGCGGCCGAAACGTCTTCCCTGATTTCGCTCAGGGGGCATCTCTGGTCCTGTGCAATGAAATCGGCTTTCGGTGCTGCAGGCGTGGCATTCACCGAACCTGTCGTATTCAGGCTGGATGAGTCGGAGTCAGCGCGATTCATCTGTTTTTTTGACTCTGCAGGCCGGCTCATTCGTGACTCCTTTTAGTGAGGTTTCCCGGAATGCAAAAACGTGTTGTTGATGCATCAATCCAGTAATTCTCTGTAGCCTGACGTCAGGATGTCTTGCTTTATCGCAATGCAGATGCCTTATCTGGGCCGCGAGTTGTTTGTTGTGAGCGGAACTTTTTCTTTATAGCTCCGGGTTGTTGCGATAAATCAATGGATTTTTCCGCAAGCACGCGATGCTTGTAATTTTCAACAGTGCTGGAGTGGATCATGACTTTAAGCTTCAAACTTGTACGTGTCTTGTTTTTGGCCACCTTGGTGGTACATGGAATGGGTTATGCGGCGGACCCAGCCAGTCCCGCGCCCGCCCCCGCTGCTAAAGATGGCGCTGGCAAAGATGGTGTGGGCAAGGACAATGTTGCTGCGAGCCGGACCGCACGTGAAGCGGCCTCCGCAACGCGTGCGGCTTCTGACAAGGTGGCTGCCGCGCTGAAAAAAGCTGAGTCATCCCTCAGTCAGGCCAATGAACGATCCGCAAACGCTGTTCACAAGGCCGTACTCAGCGCCAATGAAGCCGCCGAAAATGCGCTTCGCAAAGCCCAGGAAGCGACCCTTCGTGCAAGGGACGAAGGACGGGAGTTGGCGCAAAAGGCCGAAGATGCCGCCAGGCTTTCTGTTGTTGCCATGAAGGAAGTTGCAACAAAAGCGAGAAATGCGGCAAGGAATGCCGCTCACTCCGCCGGTGAAGAGGCGGCGAAGGCTGCGGAAGCCGTACGCGACGCTCTGCGAAAAGCAGATGAAGCTGCGAGGGACGCGGCCAAAATAGCAAAACAGGCCGCCGACAAGACGCTTGAGACTTCCAAAAAAAGCATCGTAGTACCGCCTGTTCAGAAGTAGCGTCCTATTTCAAAGGTATGTCGCACATGCGAAACAAGACATGTGGGCTGCGTCTAGTGAAGCAACATGGGTCCGATAAAGCTTATGACTACTTATTCCCTCAAGCCGAGTGATTGGGTTTCGATCGGCCACCAAGGCGCAGAGGTTGGTCCTGCAGTTCGTATTCTTACCAGGTTACTCAAGGGATTTGAAACGCCGCCAATGCTTCGATTTTGGGACAACACGGTTGTCGCCCCAGCCAGCAGCAACGCCGTGTTCACTTTAATATTCAATGATCCTGCCGTACTTCGACGTCTTGTTGCTGAACGCAGCCCCTTGTTGTTGGCCGACGCATATTTCAGCGGTGCGCTGGATATACAAGGCGATCTCTATGGCGCATTGAGATTGAAAGATCATTTTTCTTCGCTTGTTCTGTCCTGGCAGGAAAAGCTGGCATTGCTTCGGGATGCCTGGTGCCTGTCGGGATCCCGACCGGATCTGGTCGTGAACAAGGAGTCCGCCTTGTCCAGATGGGCGCAACGATTCACACATCGTCATTCACGGGAAAGTGACAAAGCGGCCATTTCTTTTCATTACGACGTTTCCAACGATTTCTACAAGCTGTGGCTTGATGAGGAACGTGTCTACTCTTGCGCCGTGTTCCAGAACACCGCTGACACGCTTGAGCAAGCCCAGATCAACAAGCTTGATTTAATCTGCCGGAAATTACGTTTGCATGCGGGCGAACAGCTGCTCGATATAGGTTGTGGTTGGGGGGCACTTGTCTGTTGGGCCGCACGCAATTACGGTGTGCATGCGCATGGCATCACGCTCAGCCAGAATCAATTCGAATTTGCGCAGCAACGCATTGTTGATGAGGGTCTCCAGGAGCGTGTCACGGTGGAACTTCGTGATTATCGTGACCTGCCTCTATCTTCTGTTTACGACAAGGTATCGAGCATTGGCATGTTTGAACATGTCGGTTTGCGCAATCTCCCTGCTTATGTACAAGCGGTATACCGGGTGTTGAGACCTGGTGGACTTTTCCTGAATCATGGCATTACCCATGATGAAGTGGGCTGGAACGAGACTGTGGAGACGGAGTTCATCAACAGGTATGTGTTTCCGGATGGTGAGCTTGACTGCGTCAGTAACATTCAGCTCGGCATGGAGTCTGCGGGCTTCGAGATCCACGATGTGGAAGGTCTCAGGCTTCATTACGCGCTGACGTTGCGACAGTGGGTAAAAAGGCTGGAAGAAAAATCTTATGAGGCCCAACAGATGGTCGGTGAGCCAACTTATCGCGTTTGGCGTCTGTATATGGCGGCATGTGCACTGGAATTTGAATCTGGTGGTACTGGTGTCTACCAGATCCTCGCGTCGCGCCGCGACAAAGGCCACTATCCTGTTCCGATGTCACGTGCGGATCTTTATGGATAAAAGCTCGATGCACACGATCAATCCCAGGAATTCTGCGTCTCAAGGGGAGACGCAGGCTGAATAAGGAAAGAAGGACATATGACTGCAGCAATCAAAAAAAGCGATGCGTGGCGCCATTTCCTGCTACTCCTTATTTCTGGTGGAACCTTGATGGCCAGCGCCCAAACCGGATCTGCACAAAGTCGGGGCGAGCTTTTGTATGCGACCCATTGCATCGCCTGTCACACGTCCGAGCTGCACTGGCGTGACAATCGCAGGGCATCTGACTGGCAGAGCTTGAATGCACAGGTCCGTCTTTGGCAAGGCAACGCTGGATTGCAATGGAGTGATGCCGATATTGCAGACGTCGCGCACTACCTCAATGACAGGATTTATCACTATCCACAGAGTACAGGTGACCTGCAGTTGTCCATTTTCCAGCACTCACAAAAAATTAATGGGCGCAATACGCCTGTTTCTGGAGTTGACTCTCCGAATTGATGACCGATCGTCAGTTGAGCGAACTGCGGATTGGACGGAGCAGTTGGGATCTCAATAAATTCATAACAATGCTCACATGACCTGTAGCAAAAAGTAAGCATTCAAACACCCTGACGAAGGGCCTGGATATGTGTTGAAGACCGCAACGAGCTGATTCTCCTCATGATTTGGCGCAGTACGGTGGATTCATCAATACGATCATTCTGTGGAAATTTGTTGCGGCATGTAAAAAACGTTTGGGTCGTGAGTTGATTGATATGGGTCAATATGAATGGTCAGGCGCCTCACAGAATTGGTGCAATCAAACACCAAGGAGCTCGCCATGTTGCAGCAATCAGGCAAATTTTTATCCACACCAAAATTGGTGCATTTGCCACCGCAGGAATATTTGGGAGAAGTCCCGGGTTGTAGCGCCTATCGTTCTTTCAGCTTTGGCGGATTGTGCTCTGGGACGGCGATCGCTCCCGTGCACAGGCATATTCAGCGAGGCGAGAACCTTTACGGTAGCGGCGAACACTTCAAAGCCCTTTATTCAATAAGGAGCGGCTTCTTCAAGACGCTGATTTACAGCGAGGATGGACGCGAGCAGGTGACGGGTTTTCAAATGGGGGGTGACGTATTGGGTTTGGATGGCGTTGGAACCTGCGCTCATACCAATACCGCAGTGGCACTTGAAAGTTCACAAGTTTGCGTTTTCCCTTTCGAGTGGATTGAGGCAATGGCACTTCAGTCACCACAGCTGAACCTGTCATTTCAAAATTTGCTGGGTGTGGAAATACAGCGCAATCATCGCCTCATGTTGATGCTTGGCTGTATGCGCGCCGAGGAGCGGGTGGCGGCCTTTCTTGTGGACCTGCTGTCACGCCTGCGCACGCGTGGCTGGTCAGGATCAGATACCTTGCTGCGAATGACACGACAGGAAATTGGCAGCTATCTCGGACTTACCCTTGAGACGGTAAGCAGAGCCTTTTCCGACCTGGCCGCTCAAGGGATCATCGAGATCAATCTGCGGCACGTCGTCGTGCTTGACCCGATTCGCCTTGCCAGGCTTTCAAACAGTGAGCCGGACTGGGTAGGCCAGGACGCAGCGAAACCGAGGTTGGGTACAGTTGTCTTTCATCACAACCAGCCAGCAACTCGTTTGTACAACTGATCAGCGAAGCAAGGGGGACATTTTGGGTCTCCGCCGCTTGTGGCTCCGGCCGTTTTTCAGGGAAATATCCAGTACGTGGTCGCCAGGGCACAGGCCATGCTGCCCAATAGTCCTGCGCACACACGCAGACCGTAGCTGATACCGCCGGTCGCGATAGCCAGTGTGCACCTGGCAAGCGTATTGATACCGATCGCAATCAACGCGCACTGCAGGAACTGAGCGGTCGAAATGGTATGTGCGGCGTGCAGGGATGCCAGGGAGGCAATAGGTGAATGAGCGTCCACAATGCCCGCCAACGCGACCGTTACGCGAAGTCCCACGTCTCCGTAGCGTCGCAATGAAGCTGCAACCAGAAGCGCGACAAGCGCCATCGCCACAGCGACTACCAGTGCTTCCATCGGTCGCAGGGC
>JAZKCB010000210.1:0-4784 GCA_040388335.1 Pseudomonadota bacterium
TGAATCACCATAGGAACTTAGCTCACTTGATTGTGAACTTTGCTTCCTAAGCCCCAAAAATAATAGTAACGGAAAATCCAGCTGCCATCCCGGTGCAGCAGTGCCGCAGGGTCCAACGCCTAAAATGGTGGCAGATCCGGAAAACAGATCCCACGAAAGTACCGACAGACATGATTCGCCTGACCGAACTCAAGCTCCCGCTTGACCACGCAGAAGACGCCCTCCCCGCGCTGATCGCCAGAACACTGGCCATCCCGCCAGGCGACATCCGCAGCCACAGCATCTACAAACGCAGCTACGACGCCCGC
Organism: Pseudomonadota bacterium; assembly: GCA_040388335.1. Taxonomy (GTDB): domain Bacteria; phylum Pseudomonadota; class Gammaproteobacteria; order Burkholderiales; family Burkholderiaceae_C; genus Polaromonas. The sequence continues at coordinate 309 of JAZKCB010000210.1, forward strand.
AAGCAAAAGCTGCTGCTGGTCTACATCGCCGATGTCGAACTGAAATCCGCTGAACTCGAAGCCCGGCTGATCAACCAGTTTGAAGGCAATCCCCACATACGCCCCACGCCCGACCAGGCTTACTACCCGGTGGCGCACGTCGACACGGCGCCCGAACTTCGGCCCGTAGTCGTCGGCTTTGGCCCCTGCGGCATTTTTGCGGCGCTGATGCTGGCGCAGATGGGTTTCAAGCCCATCGTGCTGGAACGCGGCAAGAAGGTGCGTGAGCGCACCAAAGACACCTGGGGCCTGTGGCGCAAGAAAGTGCTCAACCCTGAATCAAATGTGCAGTTTGGTGAAGGCGGTGCCGGCACTTTTTCCGACGGCAAGCTCTGGAGCCAGATCAAGGACCCACGCTTCCTGGGCCGCAAGGTGATGGCAGAGTTCGTCAAGGCCGGCGCACCGGAAGAAATCCTCCTGGTCAGCAAACCGCACATCGGCACCTTCAAGCTGGTCAAGGTGGTCGAGAACATGCGCGAGCAGATCATCGCGCTGGGCGGCGAGGTGCGTTTTGAGCAGCGCGTCAGCGACGTGCTGATCGAGCAGGGCCAGATTCGCGGCTTGACGGTGCAAAACCTGAATGACGGCAGCAGCTACGAGATGCGCGCCGACCATGTCGTGCTGGCGCTGGGCCACAGCTCGCGCGACACCTTCGCCATGCTGCATGAGCGCGGCGTGTACATGGAGGCCAAGCCTTTTTCCATCGGCTTTCGCATTGAGCACCCGCAAGGCCTGATCGACCGTGCGCGCCTCGGCCAGCACGCCGGCCACCCGCTGCTGGGCGCCGCCGACTACAAGCTGGTGCACCACGCAGGCAATGGCCGGTCGGTCTACAGCTTCTGCATGTGCCCCGGCGGTACCGTTGTTGCAGCCACCTCTGAAGAAAACCGCGTGGTGACCAACGGCATGAGCCAGTACTCACGCAATGAGCGCAACGCCAATGCCGGCATCGTCGTCGGCATCTCACCGGCTGATTACCCTGGCGGCCCGCTGGCCGGCATTGCCTTTCAGCGGCAGCTGGAGTCCCATGCCTTCACGCTGGGCGGCAGCAACTACGAAGCGCCCGGCCAGCTGGTGGGAGACTTTGTAGCGGGCAAGGCATCAACAGCGCTCGGCAGCGTCGAGCCGTCGTACAAGCCTGGCGTGCGGATGACGGACCTGGCCAGCGCCCTGCCCGAATACGCCATCACCGCGATGCGCGAAGCCATCCCCGCCTTCGGCAAAAAGATACGCGGCTTTGACATGCACGACGCGGTGCTCACGGGCGTCGAGACACGGACATCGTCACCGCTCAAAATGACACGCGGCGATGACTTCCAGAGCCTGAACGTCAGGGGTCTGTACCCTGCAGGCGAAGGCGCCAGTTACGCGGGCGGCATTCTGTCGGCCGGCGTTGACGGCATTGAAGTGGCCGAAGCGGTAGCGCGCAGCATCACCAACCAGGGTAAGGGCCTGTTCACCCCATTTTCAGGAGATGCGTTGTGAGTCAAAAGAGCTGTGCGCGAGGCGCAAAACGCAGATGGGGTAGACCCCATCAAGGCTTTGCAACGCCGCGCACGGCCCTTTTGATCACAACCCGCAGGGAACGGGGTGAAAACAGCGCCACTCTACGTTGCACTCCCAGGCAAGGCATCAGCCTTGCCGTCGTCGCGCGCCTTGATTGGCGCTGTTTTCACCGCGTTCGCACTCCTGAAAATGGGGTGAACAGGCCCTCGACATGAACCAAGACATTCACTTTTACGAACCCTCCAAAGGCCACGGCCTGCCGCACGACCCGTTCAACGCCATCGTCGGGCCCAGGCCCATCGGCTGGATGTCGTCGCAGGATTCAGAAGGCCGGCTCAACCTCGCGCCCTACAGTTTTTTCAACGCCTTCAACTACACGCCGCCCATCATCGGCTTTGCCAGCATTGGCGCCAAGGACAGCCTGCGCAACATCCGCGAAACCGGCGAGTTCTGCTGGAACCTGGCGACACGCCCTCTCGCCGAGCAAATGAACCAGACCTGTGCTGCCGTGCAGCCCGATGTCAGCGAGTTTGAACTGGCCGGTTTGACACCCGGCGCATCGCGCTGCATCAAGACACCGCGCGTGGCCGAAAGCCCCGTCTCCTTTGAATGCAAGCTGACGCAGCTGCTGCAGCTGCAGGGCCTGGATGGCGTGCCGGTCGAGACCTGGCTGGTACTTGGCGAGGTGGTGGGCATTCACATCGCACGCCACCTGCTCAAGGACGGCATTTACGACACCGTCACAGCGCAACCCATACTCCGCGCAGGCGGCCCCGCCGACTACTTTGAAATCACACGCGACAATCACTTCAAGATGTACAGGCCGCGCTGAAGCGCAACGGCGGCCTCACACCAACTTGACCCACTGGATTACACCGATGACCGACATAACCACGAATGCACCTGCCGCCCCGACTGAACACACGGGCAAGCCAGATGCAACGCGCAAGCCCCGCCCCCAGGGCAACAGGCGTACACACACGACCAAGCCGGGGCAACAGGCGCGCCCACCGCGTGAAGTCAACCCGGTGCTCGAAAAGCTGTTCGAGCTGCACCCCAAACTCTTCGGTGCGCAATTCCTGCCGCTCAAGCTCGGCATTTTTCAGGAACTGCTGGCCCGGCACCCGGAGGCCTTCAAGAAGGACGAACTCAAGCTCGCCATGGGCCAGCATGCACGTTCAACGCCGTATCTGGAAAGCGTCGCAGCCGGCCATCAGCGCCATGACCTCGACGGCAACGCGGTGGAGCCGGTCTCGCCCGAGCATGTGCACCACGCCATCCTGGAAGTCTTTCGCCGCCGCCAGTTGCGCTCAAAAGAGGACCTGCGGCCACGCCTTGTCGCCAGGATTGTTGACGCGATTGAGGCGTCCGGCCTGCCGCGTGAAGAGTATGCGGAACGGGTCAGGGTTCAGGATGAATCTGCCAATGCCCTGGTCGATGAAGCGCTTTCGCAACTCAAGCTGGAGGCTGCCAAGCGGGATGCCTTGATGGCTACCTTCAAGGCCAGCGGCAAGACTGAAGCCGAGTTTGCCGAGATGTATGGGATGAATCCTGCTGAGGTTTCTTCTGTGCTTGAGCGGGTACGGCGGGATCAGTCCGCTGGCGTTTAAAGGTCTTTGCCTTTCACGACCAAGCCGGGGGTAGCCCGGCTTCTCAGTGAAGGGCAACACTTTCAAAGACAGGCGCTGATCCGGGTTACTCACCCAGAATGCAAATCAAACACAAGCGTCCTCAACCACTGATTCGCAGGATCCTTCTGATACCTCGCATGCCAGAACAAGTTGATGGCAATCTGCGGCAGTTTCACGGGGTGCGGCACATGCTTCAGGTTAAACGGCTTGGCCATGCTGTAGGCCAGCCGCTCTGGCACCGTGGCCACCATGTCGGTAGACTGAAGGATGTGGCCGACAGCGACAAAGTGCGGCACCGTGAGGCTGATTTTTCTTTTGGCCGCACCGCGGTCAAGAATCTCGTCCACCTTGCCGTGGCCTGTACCTTCAGACACGATGGCCACATGGTCTGCGGCGAAGAAGTCGGCCGCTGATATTTTGGGTTTGTCCAGCCGGTGGCTTTTGCGGAACATGCAGACGTATTTCTGCATGAACAGGCGCCTTTGAAAAAACCCGCTGTCCAGTTGCGGCAACAGACCGATCGCAAGGTCTATGCGACCAGCCTCCATGTCGTCCTTGAGTCGCACCTGCGTATTGCGCACCGTGCTGACCGTGACAGAAGGTGCGATGCGGGCAATCTCCTTCATCAGCCTCGGCAGAAAATAGATTTCGCCGATGTCCGTCATGCCGATAGAGAAGCGCCGCGTGCTGGTGACCGGATCGAACGAGGCCTTGAGGTTGATCGCGCCGTGAATCATGCCCAGCGCAGAGGTGACCGAACCTGCCAGCTGCGTGGCAAACGGCGTGGGCTCCATGCCGCTGGAGGTCCGCAAAAACAGCTCATCCCCAAACAGCTTGCGCATGCGCGCCAGGGCGTTGCTCACCGCCGGTTGGCCCAGGCCGAGGTTCTCGGCCACCCTGGATACCTTGCGTTCAACCAGCAGCTGGTTGAACACCACCAGCAGGTTGAGATCGATGTCTTCGAGTTCCATGCCACCTCCATGATTATTGATTCAGGTGATGAATGGCATTATCACCATTGCATTGACTGATTTGGCAGCTTGCGGGATCATGAGGTCTACGTCATGCGCGCCTGTAGGCGCCATATGTGCACCCGTCCCGCGCGGACAGGCAAAACCGGAGACAAAAAAATGACACAGACAACCCTGGCGGCACCAGACGCCAACCCCACGTTCCCGTCCGAAATCCATTGGGAGTCCGACGGCACCAGCCGCATCCCCTTCATGGCCTACACCGATGAAGAGCTGCACAAAAAAGAGCTGGAGCGCTTCTTCTACAAAAATCACTGGTGCTACGTCGG
>JAZKCB010000211.1:0-2045 GCA_040388335.1 Pseudomonadota bacterium
GCTTCGGCGGGTCGGGCTCCACTGCCGCCTATGAGATCAAAGGCGTCATTTATGGACTCGCGATTGTGTTGTTCCTGCGTTTTGAGCCCGATGGCCTGATGGGGCGATGGCGCGACATCAAGCATTACTGGACCCATTGGCCCTTCCGATTCTGACCCCGCAACACACGCGCTGCTTATTCCATAGGAGACCTGCGATGCGAACACTACAGAAGCTGACCCAGCGCTTTTGCCTCGGCGCCCTCGCCGCACTGACCTTCGACAGCGCACTGGCGGCAGATCCCGGGGTCACGAACGAGAAACTCGTGCTTGGCGCGGTCATTCCGCTGAGCGGCCCGCCCAGCATCATTGGCAAGGCCATTGCCACGACCCTGAAAGTTTGGGAGCAGGACGTCAATTCGCGCGGCGGCATCGGCGGACGCAAAATCGACATTCGCATCGAGGACGACGGCTATGTGCCGCAGCGCACCGTTCAGGGTCTCAAAAAACTGATCGATGTCGAACAGATCTTTGCATTGATCGGCACCTCCGGCTCGTCGCAGTTGCTGGCCATGCTGCCCATCATCGACGAGCAGAAAATTCCCGCCATCAACCATATCGCCGTCAACAGCGCCCACTTCAACCCACCGCACAAGACGCTGTTCAATATCGGGGCAACTTACTGCCAGGAGGTCTCTGCCAGCATGAAGCATCTGGTCACATCCCAGAAGCTGCAGGGATCGAAGTTCGGCCTGATCTTCCAGGAAGACGATTACGGCACCGACGTCAAATGCGGCTACGAACAGGCCCTGAAAGAGCTCGGCTTGAAAAGCAGCATCGAAGTTGCCTACAAACGCGGGGCGAAGGATTTTTCCGCCGAGGTGTTGAGCGTGCAGCGCGCCGGCGCCACCTTCGTGCTGACCGGCGGCATCATCACCGAAACCGCCGCCATGCTCAAAGAGATCGCGAAGAACCAGATGCAAGTCGTGCGCCTGGCCGCTCACCCTTCGCATCTGCCTGCGGTGCTGGCCCTGGCCGGCCCGGCAGCGGACGGCATGTACGTCGCCGAGTATGTGCCTCCAGTGACCGACACTGAAACCCAGGGCATCGGCAAACTCACCGCACTGACCTACAAATACTTTTCAGCCAATGAGGTCAAGGGCATGAACCGGTATTCATTGACCGCCTATGTGGGTGTCCAGTTGCTCGAATCAGCGCTCAACGCCTGTGCCAAAAACCTCACGCGTGCCTGCGTGGTTGAGAAGCTTGAGCAGACCAAAAACTTCACCAGCGACGGCATCATGGCCCCCTTGACCTTCGGGCCCAATATTCGACAGTCGGGAACCCGCCCTATTTTGCTCAAAGCGAATGCCAGCGCCGGGAAATTCGAGCGAGCCTCTGAATTTTTGAGCGCCAAGTGACCCTGACGACGCGCCACTAGCCCCACCCCCATTTCTCAACCAGGAGTGCCTTTTCATGACACGCAAATACTTTCGATATGCCGCCACCAGTCTGCTCAGCATGGTCATCGGCCTGACGGCCACGACCGCCGCCGCTGCCGACCCCGGCGTGACCGACACCAAAATCGTCCTCGGCTCGGTGACGCCCGTCAGCGGCCCCCCTAGCCTGCTGGGCAAGGCCCACATGCTTGCCTTGCGGGTATGGGAGCAGGATGTCAACGCCCGCGGTGGCATCAACGGCCGCAAGGTGGAAATTCGCCAGGAAGATGACGGCTATGTGCCTCAGCGTGCTGTGCAAGGCGTCAAGCGACTGGTCGACGTGGAAGGCATCTTCGGCCTCATCGGCACCTCGGGCTCAGCGATGCTGCAAGCCATGCTGCCCTACATCAACGAGCAAGGCTTGCCAACCATCAACGCGATGGCCGTGGCAGCAGCGCACTTCACTCCACCGAACAAAACGGTATTTGTGATCGGGCCAACCTATTGTCAGGAGTTGAGCTCCGCCATGAAAAACATGGTCGCTAGCAAGAAGTTGCAAAAGGAGAAGTTTGCGCTGGTCTATCAGGATGACGAGTTTGGCAGCGACGTGCGTTGCGGCTACCAGAAG
>JAZKCB010000212.1:0-6614 GCA_040388335.1 Pseudomonadota bacterium
CCACGCGCGGGTATTTGTAGGCGGCCATGTTGTCCTTGCACCAGTTGATGATCTCTTCTTCGGTCACCTGGCCCTTGAAGGCCGCACGCAGCACCACCACCGCCTTGACCGACTCGCCGCGGTAAGGGTCGTTGGTCGAGATGACACAGGCCTCCTGAACCGCCGGGTGCTTGAACATCAGCGCCTCGACCTCCGCCGGCCAGACCTTGAAACCGGAGGCGTTGATCATGCGCTTGAGCCGGTCGGTGATGAAAAAGTAGCCGTCTTCATCGACATGGCCCAGATCGCCGGAGCGGAAGAAACGCTTGCCATCGATCTCTATGAAGGCCTGCGCCGTGGCGTCAGGCCGCTTCCAGTAACCCTGAAAGACCTGCGGGCCGCTCATGATGATTTCGCCCTGCTCGCCCTGCGCCACTTCCCTCAGGGTGATGGGGTCAATGACCCGCGCATCACAGTTCATGAAGGGCACGCCCAGGCACTGCTGCTTGGTCGCGTCATAAGGGTTGCTGTGCGAGGGCGCTGCGGTTTCGGTCAGGCCGTAGCCTTCGGCATAGCTCAGGCCGTACTGCTCCAGCAGGCGCTGGGCAACCGCCTGTGGCATGGCCGCGCCGCCACCGCCGATGTAAACCAGGCTGCTGAGGTCGAACGTCTGGAAGTTGGGGCTGCCGAGCAGGTCAATCACCATGGTCGGGATGTTGGTCCAGTGCGTCACACCCCAATGCGAGATCAGGCGCCCCGCCAGTTCACGGTCCCAGCGCGGCATGATGACCAGCGTGCCGCCGCCGTAGAGGGTGGCGTGCATCACCGACACCATGCCGGTGATGTGGAACATGGGCACCACGGACAGGTTGACGTTTTCAAACGTGCTGTTGCCCCAAAGGCTGCTGGCCACCGCGTTGTGCATGATGCTGGCGTGGGTGTGCATGCAGCCCTTGGGCAGGCCGGTGGTGCCGCTGGTATAGGGCAGCACGGACATGTCCTGCGGCCCCACGGCGTGCGGCGGCAGGTCTTGCGCCTTGCCGGCAATCGCATCCTGCCAGTTGAGCACTTCGCCGCCGTCGATGACCGGCAGCGCATGGCGCGTGCCCAGCCAGTCGCGCCAGGCGGCTGACATGTCCTTGTTGGCATCGGCGTTGATGTCAAAGGCGTCGCTGTAATGCGTGACGACCAGTTTTTTCAGTTGCTCGCCCGACGCGAGTTGTTCGTTGGCCTTGATGAGTTCAGGCGCCAGGTCGGCCGCCACGATGGCGACTTTGGTGTCAGGGTCGGTGATGTAGTGCTTGAGCTCTTCCGCCCGGTTCATGGGGTTGACCGGCACCACTACGGCATTGGCCCGCAGAATGGCGAAGTGCGCAATCACCCATTGCGGCGAGTTCTGCATGATGAGCGCGACCCGGTCACCCTTTTGCACGCCCATGCGGTGCAGCGTGGCGGCCAGGCCTTCTGCCTGCTGCATGACCTGCGCGTAAGTCAACGCACGTTCAAAAAATACGAGGGCGGGCTTCTCTGGGAAACGCAGTGCGTTGACTGCCAGGTTATGCCACAGGGATGTGGCGGGGGCGGTGATGGTGTGTGGCAGGCGCTTGGGCCAGAACTTGAAATGGGCGCGGTTCATGTGGTCTCCTGCGCGCTAGCCTAACGCGAGTGCACGCTGCCTGCATCCGGGAAGCTACTAGCGCTTGGGCTTATGGGTCGCATTGGGGACGCTTGGGTTGGGTTGAGGGTGTTGCCCTTCACGCAGAAGCCGGGTCTCGCCCCAGCCTGGTCGTGAAGGGGACAAACTCAAACCGCGAACAGCCTGTTTATCATCCACCTCCAAACCCATAACAAACAGGAGACAAACATGCTCAAACCCAAAGCCGCCCTCGTCGCCCTGCTGCTGGCAGCAAGCACAGTCGCCAACGCTGCCTTCCCCGACAAACCCATCCGCATCGTCATCGGCTTCCCGGCCGGCGGCCCGCTGGACCAGCATGCGCGTCTGTTGACAGACAGGCTGCAGGCGGTGCTGGGCCAGCCCATCATCATTGACTACAAATCAGGCGCAGGCGGCACGGTCGGCGCGCAGGATGTGATGAAAGCTGCGCCCGACGGCTACACGCTGATGCTGGCCAACACGGGTGTCATGGTGATCAACCCGGCGCTTTACACAAAGCTGCCCTACAATACTTTGAAAGACTTCACGCCGATTGCGCGCACCGCCATGCAGCCGCTGGCGCTGCTCGTCAACCCCAAGCTGCCCGTCAAGAACCTCAAGGAATTCATCGACTATGCGAAGGCAAGGCCGGGTCAGGTCAACTACGGATCGGCAGGCAATGGCGGCATCAGCCACCTGGTGCCCGAGATGTTCAAGAACGCGACGGGCCTGTTTCTTGTGCACATTCCCTATCGGGGCAGCGCACCGGCCTTCACCGACCTGATGGCCGGGCAGGTGCAGTTCATGGGTGAGTCCATTCCGCAGGCGGCCAACTATCACAAGCAGGGCAAGGTGCGTGCGCTGGCCGTGACCAGCAAGGAGCGCAACCCCGCCCTGCCCGATGTACCGACCGTGATCGAGTCAGGCGTCAAGGGTTTTGAGGTCGTGGGCTTTTATGGTTTCCTGGCGCCGGCAGGTTTGCCCAAAGACGTGACAGCCAGGCTGAGCGACGCCTTCAAACAGGTGATGACCAACCCGGACATACGTAACCGCATGGTGACCCAGGGTGCAGACCCGGCCTTCATGGGCAGCGAGGAGTTTGGCCAGTTCCTGGCGTCAGAAATGCCGCGCTGGGCGGCAGCGGTAAAAGCTTCGGGCGCGCGGCTGGACTGAACCACCCAGGCTTCCCAAACCTGGTGCGCCGCGTCTGCAAAAACCGGATGCACGCGCCCAAACAGTGCCGAAATACGCCAGACTGGTGCCCATAACTTGTATACCAGTTTGAAAAGCACCTGAAATCACTGGCACGCTAGTTGCACTCGTGGATGCATGGCCACTGCATCCGACATCAGCAACCGCATCATTGAAGCCGTGATGGCGCAAAAGCTTGCGCCGGGCTCCCGACTTGGTGAGCAGCAACTGGCCATGCTGTTCGACTGCAGCCGCACCATCGTCCGCGAAGCACTGAACCAGCTCGCCGCGCGTGGCATCGTCACAGTCAGCAGCAGGCGCGGCTGGTATGTCATCGAGCCCTCCCAGGAAGAAGCCCGCGAGGCTTTTGAAGCACGCCGCGTGATCGAAATGGGCCTGATCCGCTGCACGCAGGAAGTCAACAAGACCGCCATCAAGCAACTGAAGAACCATCTCAGCCGCGAGAAGGCCGCCATCAAGGGCAGCGATGTCGGTCTGCGCAGCTTTTTGCTGGGTGATTTTCATGTCTGCCTGGCTGAATGCCTGGGCAACAGCCTGCTGGCCGACACGCTGCGCGACTTCACCGCGCGCACCACACTCATCGCCATGCTGTACCAGTCGTCGCACGATGCCGCGCAATCCTGCGAAGAACACGTACAGATTGTTCAGGCGCTTGAAAAAGGCGACCTGGTACAGGCAGAAAAACTCATGCAGGCGCACATCGGCAGCGTGCAGGCCACGCTCAAATTGCAGACGGCCAGCGGCGACCCGCTGGCGCAGTTGCGCAGCGCGCTCAGCCCCTTGAGCCCGATGTCCACGGCTGCCACAAAAACGGCACAAGACTTGCATACAAGTTCAACAAAAACCCGCCGGGGTGCGGCCAAAACCCTTGATGAACCTTCAACCTACCTGGGAGCATTGTTATGAAAGCCAGTAAACGTATTTTCTCAATCGGCATCGCCGCAGCAGCACTGCTGACCACCTTCGGGGCGCAGGCGCAAAGCGCGCTTGACGACGTCATGAAGGCGAAAAAAATCATCATCGCCATTCCGACCGACTTTCCTCCGTACGGCTTTGTCGGCACCGACCTGAAACCACAAGGCCTGGACATCGACATGGCGAACTACATCGCTGCCAAGATGGGCGTGGCGATTGAACTGGCACCCGTGACCAGCGCCAACCGCATCGCCTACCTGTCTACCCGCAAGGCCGACCTGGTGATCTCCACACTCGGAAAAAACCCGGAGCGCGAAAAAGTCATCGACTTCACAGCCGCGTACTCGCCCTTCTTCCAGGCCGTGTTTGCACCCAAAACCCTGAGCATCAAGAGCTTTGCCGACCTCGCCGGTAAAAGCATTGGCGTAACGCGTGGCGCGATTGAAGACCAGGAGCTGACCAGGCTCGCACCTTCGGGCACGGACATCAAGCGTTTTGAAGACAACAACGCCACCGTGTCGTCCTTCGTCGCGGGGCAAGTGCAGCTGATTGCCACAGGCGCATCGGTCGCCGGCAACATGATGGGCAAGAACCCGCAGCTCGGCACCGAATACAAACTGCTGCTCAAGGACTCGCCTAACTTCATCGGCGTCGGCAAGGGCGAAGACAAGTTGCGCCTGAAGGTCAACGAGATCATTGCTGCTGCCAAGACGTCCGGTGACCTGGACAAGATGGCTGTGAAGTGGCTTGGACGTCCTGCTGGCGATCTGCCGAAATAAGGCACACCCCTGTTGGGGCTCACTGCGTGTAGCCCCCTCTCCCCTTGCAGGGGACGCTGTCTGCGCCCTGGCGAAGCCAGTTCCGCGACAGTAGTGGCCTGAAGAGCAAGAAGCGATTCGTTTTTGTGGGAGGTTCGCCTGATGCGTGTTGAACTCGACTTTGTCGCTGTACTGAGCCAGTGGCCTTTGCTTGCCAAAGGTGTGGCGTGGACGGTGGGGCTGACGGTTATTTCAGCCGTGATTGGTGTGGTGATCGGCATTGCGTTTGCCTGGTCGCGCTCGCATGGATCGGTGTGGCTGAAGGCTGTGGTGGGCACTTATGTGGAACTCATACGCAACACGCCTTTCATCGTGCAGCTGTTCTTTGTCTATTTCGGCCTCCCGGCTGCGGGTATCAAACTGTCACCTGAAGTGGCGTCCATCATTGCGATGGTGATCAACCTCAGTGCCTACGCCACCGAGATTATTCGCGCAGGCGTTGACGCCACCCCCAAAGGCCAGATTGAAGCGGCCATGAGCCTGGCGCTGAACCGCATGCAGACTTTCATTCGTGTGGTGCTGCCGCCAGCGTTGCGCAAGGTCTGGCCATCGCTGGTGAGCCAGATCATCATCGTGATGCTGGGCTCTGCGGTGTGCGGGCAGATCTCGACAGAAGAGCTGAGCTACGCCGCCAACCTGATCCAGAGCCGCAACTTCCGGGCGTTTGAGGCTTACATCGTGGCAACGGTGATTTATCTGTCGCTCGCCATAGCCGTTCGTCAGTTATTGAACTGGCTCGGACCTCGTTTCCTTTTTGGAAGGTAGACCATGGTTGACTTTTCCATCTGGGATATCTTCCGCAACCTGCTGCTGGCAGCGCGCTGGACCGTCGTGCTGTCACTCATCGCCTTTATTGGCGGCGGGCTGGTCGCGCTGTTGCTGCTGGTGGCGCGGCTCTCCAGGGTCAAGGGCGTGGGCCACTTCGTGGGTGGCTATGTGCAGCTCTTCCAGGGCACGCCGCTGCTGATGCAACTGTTTCTTGCGTACTTTGGTCTGGCGCTGTTTGGTGTGCGCACATCGGCCTGGGTGGCCGCATCCATGGCGCTGATCTTCTATACCAGCGCCTACCTCACCGAGATCTGGCGCGGCTGTGTCGCCTCCATTCCCAAAGGCCAATGGGAAGCCGGTCAAAGCCTTGCCATGAGCTTTCGCGAGCAACTGCAATACATCGTGTTGCCGCAGGCGATCAAGATTGCGATTCCGCCTACCGTGGGCTTTCTCGTGCAGGTGGTCAAGGGCACGGCGCTGGCATCGGTCATCGGCTTTATCGAGCTGACCAAGGCCGGCACCATGATCACCAACGCCACCTTCAAGCCTTTTGTCGTCTACAGCTGTGTCGCCCTCATGTACTTTGCGCTGTGTTTCCCCATCAGCCTGTACGCCAAGATCCTGGAAAGGAAAATCAATGCAAGCCGTCGCTGAAACCACCGCCGCCGCGGAAACCTCCCTGCGCTCCATCGTGCAGATCACTGCGCTGCGCAAGTCCTACGGCACGAATGAAGTGCTCAAGGGCATTGACCTGAACGTGAAACAGGGCGAAGTCATTGCGATCATCGGCAAGAGCGGCTCGGGCAAAAGCACGCTGCTGCGCTGCATCAACGGTCTGGAAGTCTTTCAGGAAGGCTCGCTTACCGTTGACGGCAAACCGCTGCTGCATGAAAGCGCAATGGCCATGCGCGAACTTCGCCAGCGCGTGGGCATGATTTTTCAGAGCTTTAATCTCTTTCCTCACCTGACGGTGGGTAAAAACATCATGCTTGCGCCTTCGCTGGTCAAAAAGACAGCAAGCGGCGCAGCGATGGAGCAGGCGCGCAAGCTGCTCACACGCGTCGGCCTGGCTGAAAAATTTGATGCGATGCCGGAGCAGCTGTCGGGCGGCCAGCAGCAGCGCGTAGCGATTGCACGCGCACTGGCGATGGAGCCTGCCGTTCTGCTCTGCGATGAAATTACGTCTGCACTGGATCCGGAACTTGTCGGTGAAGTGCTGCGTGTGGTCGAAAGCCTGGCCGACGAAGGCATGACGCTGCTCATGGTGA
>JAZKCB010000213.1:0-1872 GCA_040388335.1 Pseudomonadota bacterium
AACCTGCTGGTCTGGCGCAAGCTGGCGATTCCCAGCCTGGTCGGCAACATTGCCGAGCCGCTGATCACCCTCGTGGCTTTTGGCTACGGCCTGGGCGCACTGGTCGGACAGGTGCAGTTGGGCGGCGTCGCCGTGCCCTACATTCTGTTTCTTGCCAGCGGTTCCATCTGCATGAGCGCCATGAATGCCGCATCGTTCGAGGCGCTGTATTCAGCCTTCTCGCGCATGCAGGTACAGCGCACCTGGGATGGCATCATGAACGCGCCGGTGCAGCTCGACGACGTGGTGTTTGCAGAAATGCTGTGGGCGGCGTTCAAGTCGCTCTTCACCACCACGGTCATTCTGCTGGTCATGCTGGCGTTGAACATCAGCCACAGTCCCATGCTCTTGCTCGCCCTGCCCTTGCTGGGCCTCGTCGGCATTACCTTTTCGTGTATTGCCCTCATCTTCAATGCGCTGGCCAAGGGCTATGACTTCTTCACTTATTACTTCACGCTCTTTTTGACGCCCACCATGTTCCTGAGCGGCGTGTTCTTTCCGCGCGACCAGTTGCCCGGCATCATGCGTGTGATCTCGGACTGGCTGCCGCTGACGGCGGCCGTCGAGTTGATACGCCCGCTCTTCATGGGCCAGTGGCCGGCGCATGGCCTGCAGCATTTGCTGTTGCTGCTTGTTTATGCGATGGCCGCCTTCTGGATTGCATTGGCACTGACACGTAAACGTTTTCAGGGGTAGACGACAATGAAGATGCTTGATGCGGACTCACTTAAACAGCTTTGCGACAAGCAGCAAAGCGCTGCATGCAGTTGTTCGCTGCGCCCCAGCGCATGCTGGGAAAGCTTTACCGAGGACCGGTGGCCCAAAGACAAGATGACGGCTCTTGGGACTTTGCGTGACCCGGATATTTATGAGCCGACGCAGGAAGAATTTCATCCGGATGGCACGCGCTATGCGTCACCCGATGCGCCGGTGGCAGTGAAGTTCTTTCCGTACAACGTGTGTGATGTTTATGAGTGCAGAGACTGTCACAAGCCGCTTTTGCGGTATACCGAGTTTGGGGGGTATTACGTGGACCATCGGGTTCGGGAGATTGACCCTGAGCTGATCAAGTGAGCGTCGAAGTCAAGGCGCTAAATTTAGCTCGTAGCGCCCTTCATGACCAAGCCGGACAACTCCGGCCTGGTTACGAGGGGCGCTGACTAACAGTCCGGATGGTCAGGCTGCAACAGCAAACCGACCACCCAAATCACCTAACCCAACTTCATCCAGTACCTCCAACAACCGCCCCTGAGCAGCCTCTGCCTTGGAGGCATTTGCCCGGGCAGGCCGGCTGGCCAGAATGAGCTCATTCTTCATCGAATGCTCCCACCCTACCAGTTCAGTCACGGTCACGTCATAGCCGTTGGCTTCAAGCTGCAGGCAACGAAGGACATTGGTGATCTGGCTGCCGAACTCGCGGGTGTGCAAAGGATGCCGCCACAACTCGGCCAGCGGTGTTTTTGACAGGTTGAGGGCGCGGGTCTTCTTCAGCACACCTGCCACCTCGGCCTGGCAACAGGGCACCAGCACCATGTGCCGTGCATTTTTGGCAAGCCCAAAGGCAATGGCGTCATCCGTCGCTGTGTCGCAGGCATGCAGTGCGGTGACGATGTCGACCTGCGCAGGCAGGCCGGGCGAGGTCGTGGCTTCCTGCACCGTCAGGTTCAGAAAAGACATGCGCTCAAACCCGAGGCGCTGCGCGAGTGCGCGTGATTTTTCAACCAGCTCCGCGCGGGTTTCTATGCCGTAAATATGGCCGGCTTTTTTTTCACCCTTGTGGGCCACGTTGAAGAACAGGTCATAAAGAATGAAGCCGAGATAAGACTTGCCGGC
>JAZKCB010000214.1:0-13047 GCA_040388335.1 Pseudomonadota bacterium
GATTCAATTCAGTCGATATGGCCAGGCGGCGCAGACAAGGTGCTTGAACTGGTGGGAACGACCACACTGCAGGACTCGCTGCGCGCGACGCGCGAGCCCGGCATTGTGTGCATGGCCGGCATGGTCGGCAACAGCTGGTCGTTCAGCGACTTCGCGCCCATGGAATCCATTCCCACCGGGGTATCGCTGACGACCTATTCAGGCGACGTGGCCGACTTCATGGCCATGCCCTTGCAGCAGCTTGTCGATGACGTGGAGGCCGCTCGCCTGCCGGTCACTGTCGGGCGCGTCTTCAAGCTAGATGAGATTGTTGAAGCACACAAGCTCATGGAAGCGAATTCGGCGCAAGGGAAAATCGTCGTGCTGGCGCATTGAACTGGCGCACGGAAAGGAAAAAATTGTGAGTGAACATGCGGTCACTGTGCTGATCACCCGCAAGGTCAAACCCGGTTGTGAGCGGGACTTCGAAAGGGTGACGACTTCCATCATGGAAGTTGCGTCGCGCTTTCCGGGCTACCTGGGGGCGCAGTTGGTTCACCCGGGGGAGGACCCGGAGGTCTATGACGCGATGTACCACATCGTGCTGGCGTTTGAGGACCAGGCCCGTCTCGATGCATGGCATGAATCGACTGAACGCCAGCTTGGGCTTGCGGCTGCAGCACCTTTCATCGATGGCGAACTGCGGCTTAAACCGGTGTCGGGCCTGGGCTTGTGGTTTCGAACGGCACCGGTCAATCCACCGCGCTGGAAAGTGGCCGTGGTGACGTGGCTGGGCATCTGCCCTGTGGTGTACCTGATGTTCCTGCTGATGGGTGACCGGCTGGCGTCGTGGTGGTTGCTGCCGCGCACCGTGCTGCTGACGCTGGCTGTTGTCGTTGTGATGACCTGGGTGGTTGCGCCGCAGCTGACCAGGCTTTTCAGGCCGTGGCTGTTTGCATACAGAACGAAGTTGTAGTCTCGAATTGCCTAAGCCCAGGGCGGCGTCTTCAATTCCTGCACGAGAAAATCAACCAGCCTGCGCACCTTGAGCGGTAGCTGCTTGCGCGTTGGGTAGACGGCGTAAATCCCCAGCTCTGCGGCGCGGAACTCCGGCATGAGTTCCTTCAGCGCCCCGCTGCGCAAATCCTCATGAACGAGAAAGTCCGGCTGCATGATGATGCCCTGGTGTGCCAAAGCGGCAGCCCTGCAGGTATCGCCGTTGTTGGCGTGTATGCGCGAATGTGTGCGCACGGCAATATCGCCTTTGGGGCCACGAAAGTTCCATACATCGCCAGACGACCAGTAGGTGTATGAAATCACGTCGTGTTGGGCAAGTTCTTCTGGATGGGACGGCGCGGCGTGCGCGGCAAGATAGGCCGGTGAGGCGCACACCACCATGCGTGTGCTGGCCAGCATGCGGCTGACCAGGCTGGAGTCGGGCAGGCGGGCGATGCGGATGACCAGGTCATAGCCTTCCTCGACCAGGTCAACGACCCGGTCCGACAGCACGATGTCCAGGGTGACCTGCGAGTTTTCTGCAGCGAAGCGCCCCCACAACGCCGCCAGATGCAGCGCGCCGAAAGTCTGGGGTGCGCCTATGCGCAGCAGGCCCTGCGCCTGGGCGGCACTTGACCCCATCTCGGCCTCGGCCTCCTGCACCGCCAGCAATATCTCCTTGCAACGCTGGTAGAAAGCCTGCCCTTCGCCCGTGACCGACAGGCGGCGTGTGGTGCGTTGCAGAAGTCGCGTACCCAGGTGCGCTTCAAGTTCGGTCACGTGCCGCGACACCGCAGGTTTTGAAAGGCCTGTGGCGTCCATCGCGCCAACAAAGCTGCCGGCCTCGACCACGGCGGTAAACGTCTTCATGGATTGGAATTTGTCCATAGTCTCGAATTTCAGAACAATATGTTAATCATATGACTATTTATCTCGAAATAGAAAACAAATAAAGTTCTTTCCATGCCAGCAAATGTTGCTGACGACCCGGTCATCGATCCCGACCACCGGTAATTTTCAAAGTCATCAAAGGACCCTGAATCATGAACATCACTCTCGTTGGCGCCGGCAATATGGGCGCAGGTTTCGTCAAGCAACTCACTGCTGCTGGCCACAAGGTTCGCATCACGGCACGCGACTTCAGCAAGGCCGAGGCGCTGGCCGCCACCTATGCAGGCGCCACGGCGCTGCAGCCAGCACAAGCGCTTGGCGACTCACAGGTCGTTATCGTGGCCACCGGTTACGCCGACGCCGTGCCCGCACTCAAGGCACTTGGTTCGCTGGAAGGCCGCATCGTGATTGACATCACCAACCCGCTGACCGCCGACTACATGGGCCTGACCCTGGGTTTTGACACCTCTGCTGCAGAAGAGATTGCCAAGGCATTGCCTGGCGCGCTGGTGGTGAAAGCCTTCAACACCGTGCTGGCACAGGTGCTGGCCGAAGGCCCGGCCTTTGCGAACAACCAGACCGTACCGGTTTTTTACGCTGGTGATGACGAGCGTGCAAAGCAGACCGTGCGTTCGCTGGCTGAAAGCCTGGGCTTCGAGGCCGTCGATGCAGGTGGCCTGAAGAACGCGCGCTACCTGGAGCCTGTTGCAGGCCTCAATATTTATTTTGCATATGGCGCCGGACAGGGCACGCAGATCGCACCGACCTGGATCCAGCGCGTCTGAATTAGCTTTCCACTTTCATCAACCCGAAGAAAACCATGACCAACAAACTGACCCAACTCGCCGCCGCCCTCGCTCTTGCGGGTGCCGCAACCCTGGCTATGGCCCAGGATCGCCCGGCCGATATCGTTAGCCCCATCACCGACAAGGCACTTGCAGTGAAGACCAGCCCGGCTGACGCCCGCAAGGCCGGCCGTGCGGTCTATGAAAAGCCCACGCCTGAAAACAGCATCATGCTGTTCATTGACCATCAGGTAGGCCTCATGGCAAGCACCCGCGACTTCGCCCAGGCATCAGGCTACAAGGCCAATGTCGTGGCACTGGCACAGATGGCCAAGGCGCTGAAGATCCCTGTGCTGCTGACATCATCGAATGCGCAGTGGCAGAACGGCGATCTGCTGCCGGAACTGAAAGAGACTTTCAAGGACCAGCCGATCTATCGCCGCACGGGCATCATCAATGCTTACGAAGACCCGACCTTCCGCAAGGCGCTGGAGGACCTGGTGGCCAAAACAGGGCGCAAGCACATCATCATTTCCGGCGTGACGCTGGGAACGTGCGTGGCGTTGCCGACGCTGGCGATGATCAACGACGGTTACGTCATGCACCCGGTCGTCGATGCATCAGGTGCCTGGAGCAAGTACGAGGCTGATGCCGCCATGCAGCGCATGACTGCCGCCGGCGCGCAACTCAATTCCGTCTTTGCCCTGGGCGCGGAACTGCAGGCCGACTGGAAGCTGCCCTCAGCCAATGACATGCTGCCACCGTTCATCAATGGCCTGCCTGAATATGGATGGATCGTTCAGCAGTTCTGGAACAACTCTGACTCGGCCAAGCGCCCGGTCAAAGATCCATTCGGTCTCGTCAAGTAAGAAGAAGATCCCCGGCTCCCGTGCCGGGGAATATCAAAGTCAAAGGTTCAAGGAGCATTCTCATGAAGATCCCTGCCATGTTCGTTTCCCACGGTGCGCCCACATTCGCACTGGAGCCCGGCCAGGCCGGCCCTTTGCTGCAGGCTATAGGTGACCGCGTTCGTGCGCTTCCCGGGCTGCGGGCCGTGCTGGTGATCTCTCCGCACTGGCGCTCGCGAGGCCTGCGCATAGGCGCAAGTGCTCACCCCGAAACCGTTCATGATTTCGGCGGCTTTCCCGCACCTCTTTATGACCTCAGGTACCCGGCCATCGGGGCGCCTGACGTGGCGCGCGAAGTGGCCGAACTTCTGGGTAATGCCGGCCTGCCGACGCAACTGGTTGAAGGGCAGGGACTTGACCATGGCGCATGGGTGCCACTGATGCATATGTTTCCCGGCGCGCCGCTGCCGGTGCTTCAACTCTCGCTTCCGATGGAGTTTCAGGCGTCAGACGCGCTGATGCTGGGCCGCGCGCTTGCGCCCCTGCGTGAGCGCGGCGTGATGATCGTGGGGTCGGGCAGCCTGACGCACAACCTGTATGAGTTCCGCCAGTCGGAAACCGAGGCACCAGAAGCCTATGTGCAGGACTTTGTGCAATGGGCGCGCGAAGCAGCCATGGCTCACGACGAAGCCGCACTGGTGAACTTCCGCGGTGCCCCGCACAGCCGGCGCGCCCATCCGTCAGATGAACACTACCTGCCTTTGCTGGTGGCCGCTGGCGCAAGCAGCACGGGCGAACCAGTTGAAGTGATGGAAGGTGGCGTGACCTACGGCGTGCTCTCAATGGAGAGCTATGTCTTCGGCGAATTGCCAGGCACGACGGCCAGCGTCTGATGCATCCGCCCTGACCCATCCAAATACCAGGAATAAAAATGACACCCGCATCCATCATCGTCCAGCAGCCCGAGGGCCCCATCTCGCAACTTGTCTTGCTCATGCATGGTGTCGGCTCGGTACCGCAGTCCATGCTGGGTATCGCACGCTGGTTCGCCAGCCGCGACGGCAGCGCCATGGTTGTCAGCGTGGCCTCGCCCCAGCCCTCTCATGTTCCCGGTGGGCTTCAGTGGTTTTCGGTCATGGGCATCACCGAAGAAAACCGGCAGGCACGCGTTGATGCGGCCATGCCAGCCTTTGTGGCGACGGTGCAGCATTGGCAGCACATCGCCGGCGTTGACCAGAAGCGCACCACACTGGTGGGCTTCTCACAGGGTGCGATCATGACGCTCGAGTCAACCAAACTCGCAGAACCCCCCGCAATGCTGGGTGTTGCCTTTGCGGGAAGGTTCGCATCCCTGCCGACGGGCAGAACTGGCGTGACCATCCATCTACTTCATGGCGACTCTGACCCCGTGATGCCGCTGGCTGTTGCCCATGCCGCGCAATCGTGTCTTCTTGCTTCAGGGTCTGATGTTTCGCTGGATGTTGCAGAAGGTGTTGGTCATGAACCGCATCCGGCCTTGCTCAGGGCGCTTGCGCTCCGGCTCGCCTGATTTGAGGATGACCGGGCCCGATGCAGGCTCTGCAGGCAAAGGGGGGATGTGTTCAAACAGGCGTGTGCAGCGCAGGAGGCCAGAGGGGTGGCCGGCCTTGGATGGGACCATGCTGATCAGCCGGCCCGAATTTACTTTTTGGCTGCACCGTCTTTCAGTTCATCCTCGAGTTTTGCAGTGACGGTTTCAAGCTTTTCTGCTGATTTATCGAGGCTTTGCTGTACTTCTGCGGTGCGCTTGACCGCGCCCTGCACGTCCGGGGCCTTGGGCGAGTCTGGAATGGTTTTTTGCAGTACAGCGTGTGCCACCGCAAGGTCATGCGCGGCGTCCCTGATCTCTTCCACAACTTCCTTGCTCTGGCTCACAGCCGCAGCTACTTTCTGGGGGGCTGGCTTGCGATTTTTCGTATTGCGAATTGGCATGACGACACCTTAAATATTTCGACTCGGCCCTTGGCAGTTTGCATGGCCTGGCGCTGTAACAAGGATGCTACGCCCAACTTTAAAACCATCCTAAGCATTAACACTTATGTCTGGCCTGTTTTACTTGTTTCAATGTCAGGCGTCACAGTGTTGTGGAGGCAAGGCAACAATGTGCAAATGCCCCGGTTCCTCCACGAGGGGCCCGGGTCGCCGGGCTGTTTTTGCAAGTCAGTAAAAAAGCATGTTCTTTTCGATTGCTGCACTGGCACCGGCCCTTTGAAGGGAAACTGGATGCAATCGGGCGCTTGTTTAAACTCTCTCAATACCATCTTCACTGGAGACCCGCATGACGACACCAAGCTATAAAGACACCCAGCTTCTTATTAACAACGAATGGTGCGATGCCGCCAGCGGCAAGACGATAGATGTCGTCAACCCGGCAACAGGCATGGCGATTGGCAAGGTGGCGCATGCGGGCATCGTTGACCTCGACCGTGCGCTGGCTGCTGCGCAAAAGGGTTTTGAGGCGTGGAAGAAGGTGCCTGCCAATGAGCGTGCCAACACCATGCGCAAGGCCGCGGGTCTGCTGC
This sequence comes from Pseudomonadota bacterium, assembly GCA_040388335.1. Lineage (GTDB taxonomy): Bacteria > Pseudomonadota > Gammaproteobacteria > Burkholderiales > Burkholderiaceae_C > Polaromonas. The sequence continues at coordinate 6,061 of JAZKCB010000214.1, forward strand.
GTGAGCGTGCGGCCGACATTGGCCGCCTGCTGACGCAGGAGCAGGGCAAGCCTTTTGTCGAGGCGCGCGGTGAGGTGCTGGCTGGCGCCGACATCATCGAATGGTTTGCAGATGAAGGCCGCCGCGTCTATGGCCGCATCGTGCCCTCGCGTAACCTGGCTGCGCAGCAACTGGTGCTGAAGGAGCCGATTGGCCCTGTGGCCGCGTTCACGCCATGGAACTTTCCCATCAACCAGATCGTGCGCAAGCTCGGTGCTGCGCTGGCCAGCGGTTGCTCCTTCCTGGTCAAGGCGCCTGAAGAAACCCCCGCATCGCCTGCTGCCTTGCTGCAGTGTTTTGTGGATGCAGGCGTGCCACCGGGCACCGTGGGTCTGGTGTTTGGCGACCCGGCTGAAATATCGAACTACCTTATTCCGCACCCCATCATCCGCAAAGTGACGTTCACCGGCTCTACGCCTGTCGGCAAGCAGCTCGCCGCAATGGCAGGCGCGCACATGAAGCGCGCAACGATGGAGCTGGGTGGTCATGCGCCTGTCATCGTGGCTGAAGATGCCGACGTTGCCCTGGCCGTCAAGGCTTCTGGTGGCGCGAAGTTCCGCAATGCAGGCCAAGTCTGCATTTCACCTACACGCTTCCTGGTGCACAACAGCATCAAGGACGAGTTTGCCCAGCTGATGGTCAAGCACGCTGAAAGCCTCAAGCTGGGCGACGGCCTGACGGAAGGCACGACGCTGGGCCCACTGGCCAACGCGCGACGCCTGACGGCCATGGCCAAGGTGCTGGACAATGCCCGCAAGACCGGCGCAACAGTGGCAACGGGCGGTGAGCGTGTGGGCTCAGACGGCAACTTCTTTGCGCCCACGGTGCTGACCGATGTGTCGCTTGACTCGGACGTTTTCAACAACGAGCCCTTCGGCCCCATCGCCGCCATTCGCGGATTCGACAGGCTTGAGGAAGCGATCTCCGAAGCCAACCGGCTGCCTTATGGCCTGGCGGGTTACGCCTTCACCAAATCCATCAGGAACACCCATATGCTGTCGCAGCAGATGGAAGTCGGCATGCTGTGGATCAACCAGCCTGCCACGCCATCGCCTGAAATGCCTTTCGGCGGCATCAAGGACTCGGGTTATGGATCGGAAGGCGGGCCTGAGGCGATGGAGGCTTACCTGGTGACCAAGGCTGTTTCCATCATGGCGATCTGAGTACCTGCCTTATTCAAACCGGTCATTTACACCGGCAGCTCAATCACAAGGTCTGAGGCCGGGTACGCCACGCAGGGCAAAAAATAGCCCTCGCGTTTTTCGTCCGGGCTCAGACCCGGCCATTCGATGCGGTAGGTCACCTCGCCGCTGGTGAGCCTGCAGATGCAGGTGCGGCAGGTGCCGTTGCGGCATGAGCTGTCCATCAGCATGCCTGCAAGTCCGGCGCTCTCTGCGGCTGTCAGCAGGGGCAGCGATGACGGTGCCGGAAAGCGCTGGTCGGAGCCTTCAATGCGGGCTGTAAAAATCCTTTCTTCTCCGGACTGAATGGGCTCATTGGGCATGTGCGAATGCTACAGGTCCTCCATTTCCGTTTTGCGCGACAATTCCGCCTCCCGCACCTTTTTGAAAATACTTCTGACATGTCCAGTTATTCCGTTCGTCCCGCCGCCCCCCGTGATGCCAAAGCCATTGCCGAGATTCACGTCGCCACCTGGCAGGCCGCCTATAAAGATTTGATGCCTGAAGACCATCTCAGGAAAATGACGCTGGAGAAGCGCCAGGCTTACTGGCGCGAAGCCATTGAATACAGTGAGCCGCAATTGCTGGTCGCGACCTTTGCAGACAAGATTGTGGGGTTTGTGGGCTTTGACCGTTCGCGCGATGCAGGCACCAAGTCGACGGTCGGCGAAATCTGGGCGTTGTACGTGTCGCCAGAGCACTGGAACAAGGGCTGCGGTGTTGCGCTCTGGGACGGTGCCCGTGAGGGCCTGAAGGAAGAAGGCTGCACGCAGGTCACGCTCTGGGTGCTGCTGCACAACGAACGCGCGCTGAACTTCTTTGAGCACTCCGCCGGCTTCAAGCGCGACATGCCGTCGCTTAAAACAACCGATTTCAGTGGCACACGCCTTGAAGAAATCCGCCTCAAGCGAGCTGTCGACTAAGTAGTCGCTTTCAGGACGGCACGTTCACGACGCGCTCTTCCTCATCGGGGATCAGTGATGAGCCTTCGTCTGGATTGACGGGGAGCTCAAGTCCCTCTTCATCCTCTGCCGCATCTTCGGTAGAGGGTTTTGGGGTGCGGTTCATGACTGGCCTCTTTCTTCGGGTTAAAGATGCCTGATGATGTGCAGCACAAAAAATTTGCGCATCAGGCTTGGGATGGTTTTGATGTCATCCCATACTGACAGACTTTTTGCTGTAGCGAGGTTACGAGGTGTGTCAATCATCTCCCTTGTCCTACAGGCACGCCATGCCCCTACGCACAGTTGCCTCCCGTACCGGTCCTTAAGGTCTGAACATGCGCCCGATGATTCTTTCTCACCGCGGCATTTATTCTGATCTTTTTGAAGGAATCGAATTATGGAAAAGACAATTTACAACACGGGTAACGGTTCAGATCCTGCCGGTGTGGTGCAACGCAGTGTTGACTCCGCAGGTGCGGCCCTTCATAGTGGCATCGACAAGGTGGCGGACCCTGCACGCACTGCTGTGGATCGTCTGACAAGCGCAGCGCACGAAACCGTGGACAAGCTGGCCACCAGTGCCCACAGCACTGCGGACCGCGTGGCGAGCAAGACGCGCCATCTCACTGACGCCCCTGCGCGCGCACTGGACACGTCGAAGTCGTGGGTGCAGGAACGACCGCTCGAAGCCGTCGCTGCTGCGCTCGCTTTTGGTTTTGTGCTGGGCCGCCTGACTGCGCGCTGATATACACGGTTTTATGGGGCATCAATAGCCCTGTCAGTCAACGGCCGCCCGAGGGGCGGCTTTTTCATGCGCAGCAAAATACGCCATTGTTTTAAACACACGGGACTTTTATGGCCAGCAGCCTGCTTGCACTGATTGACGACATTGCCACCATCCTCGATGACGTTGCCGTGCTGTCAAAGGTGGCTGCCAAAAAGACAGCAGGCGTGTTGGGTGACGATCTTGCGCTGAACGCTCAGCAGGTATCGGGGGTCAAGGCAGATCGCGAACTCCCCGTAGTGTGGGCGGTGGCCAAGGGTTCTTTCATTAACAAGGCCATTCTGGTGCCGGCGGCCCTGGCCATCAGCGCATTTGCACCCTGGGCGGTTACGCCGTTATTGATGGTGGGCGGTGCGTTCCTGTGTTTTGAAGGTTTTGAAAAGCTGACCCACAAGTTCATGCACAGCAAGCACGCGCAGCAGGTTGAGCACGAGGAACTGGTGATTGCGCTGTCTGACCCGGTCCTGGATCTGGTGGCGGTTGAAAAGGCAAAGGTCAAGGGCGCGATTCGCACGGACTTCATCCTCTCTGCAGAGATCATTGCCATTACGCTGGGTACGGTGCAGAGCAGCCCGTTTGTGACACAACTCACTGTGCTCGCCGGTATTGCCATCATCATGACCATCGGGGTCTATGGGCTGGTCGCGGGCATCGTCAAGCTCGATGACGGTGGCCTCTACCTCACGCAGTTGCAGGGTGATCGCGCTGGCAGGCGCTTTCAGCGCAGCCTGGGCCGCGGCATTTTGCAGGCCGCGCCCTGGCTGATGAAGGCCCTCTCGGTGGCGGGGACGATTGCAATGTTTCTGGTGGGCGGCGGCATCATCACGCACGGCATTGCGCCGCTTCACCATTTCATTGAAGGGCTGGCCGCAAAGTCTGGCGGCTTTGCAGGGGCCATCACGCCTCTGCTGATGGATGCGCTGGTGGGTGTCATCACTGGCGCCATCGTGCTGGCGGCGGTTGGCATCATCAGGAAGCTGATGCCTTCAAAAGCTCATACCGCCTGAGCGACGCGTATCACCGCTGCAGCAGATGTTTGATTCTGCTGCCCGGCAAGCTTTTCTGCAGCCAGCAACTGCGCTATCACCCGTCTGGCGTGTATGCCGCCTGCATCAGTCCTGATGTGCACGTTCTTGCGCTCGGGAAACTGCTCAAACCGTTTCTGCTGTGCTTCAACCACAGTGCGGTCTTCTTCAAATGTGGCGGCAATCTCGCCATGAAAGTTGTTCGTCACCTCGGGCTCTGTCACCCTGAAATTGTGTGCGGCTGTCCAGAAGTAATGCGTGGTGTTTTCAGTTTCTGGCGTCACGCCGTTGAAAATGCGCATGCCCATCTTGTCCATCTGGGTTTGTTCATCAAAACCCTGGCCGGCGTCATTCACGCCGACGTAGATGCGTATCAGCCCCGGCACAAACCTGATCTCCATCCAGCGGTCGATGTTGCCGGTGAAGGGCATGGCACGCAGGTAGGTGGGTGGCGGCACGGTGTTGGGCATGAAGCGCCGCACCGTCACGCCGTCGTCGCGGCGCTCGGTAGACATCTGCGCGGCGGAGTGCGCACCGGGTGTGCCGCCTATCGTCTTGCCGTGTACATAACCCACGTGCGACAGGTCGATGAGGTTGTCGTTGATCAGCTCATGGTGGCAGTTGATGGTGTAGTGGTTGCCCTTGTGCGCCCAGCGCGGGTCTGAATGAATGGGGTAATCCGGTATGGTGCCGGTGTCTGCCTTGGCCGCATCGCCCATCCATATCCACAGCACGCCGTCTTTCTCAACCAGCGGGAAATGCATGACACACGCACCCGGGGGAATCACATCCTGGCCGGGCACCCTGATGCACTGGCCCACGGTGTTGTAGACCATGCCGTGGTAACCGCAGCTTAGGGCGCTGCCCTCAACCTTGCCGTGTGACAGCGGCAGGTTGCGATGGCAGCAGCGGTCTTCAAGCGCGGCAATCTCGCCGCTTTCCGTCCTGAACATCACGACGGGTTCGCCCAGCAGGGTACGCGCCAGCGGTGTGGTTGTGAGTTCTTCGGCAAAGCCGGCCACGTACCAGTTGTTCTTCAAAAACATGGCTTGATTCCTGAAAGTGAAAGGTGTTCTGGCGTTGCGTTTACTGGGGTTTCAGGTCAAGGTCGGTGACGACTTTTTTCCAGGTCGTACGCTGTGTATCGACAAATTCGGTCAGGGCTTTGGGTGAACCGGGTTTGGGGTAAATGCCGAAGTCGGCAAAGCGCGCCACAAGATCTGGCGCCTGCACCACGCGGTTCACATCGCGGTTGATTTTTTCAACGATATCGGGGGCCAGGCCGGCAGGCGCGAACAGGGCAAACCAGCCCAGCGCTTCAAACCCCTTGAAGGTTTCGGCCACGGTCGGCACATTCTCAAAACCCGGCAACCGGTTGGGTGACGTCACTGCCAGCGCGCGAAACTTGCCGGCCTTCACGTACTGGGTCAGTGCGGGCAGGCCATCGATGGTGACGTTGGCTTCGCCCGAGAGCAGGGCGGTGGTTGACGCAGGTGAGCTGGCATAGGGAACCGTGGTGAGCTTCATGCCGGTGGTGCGGCTGAGCATTTCGCCCGTGAGGTGCGGCACAGAGTTGGTTTGCATCGCGGCGAAATTGAGCTTGCCCGGTTGTGCCTTTGCGCTGCGCACCAGGTCGGCCAGCGACTGGATGTCGGAGCTGCCGTTGACGACCACCATCATCGGCCCCGTCGCCACGGCGGCTATCGGCGTGTAGTCGGAGTCGATGTTGAACTGCGGATTTTTATACAGGTAGGGCGTGAGGGTGAGCACTGCTGCCGGCAGCATGCCCAGGGTGTAGCCGTCACTGGGTGAGCGGGCCAGGGCCGTCATGCCGGGAATGCCGCCGGCGCCTGGCTTGTTGTCGATGATGACGGCCTGGCCCCAGATCGTGGCGAGGCGGTCGCCTACCAGCCTTGCAATCACATCGGGTACCGCGCCTGCCGCATACGGTACCACCATGCGTACAGGTTTGTTGGGCCAGGCCTGTGCGAACGCACTGCTGCCGAGCAGCATGCCAAGCATGGCTGTGATAACGGCGCTGCGCCGTCCGGGGTATCGATTCAACATGTCTTGTCTCCTGTTGTCGCCGTCAATTTGCGGTGCTGGTCGCACTGTAGATTTGCGCGGTGATTCGCGTAAGATGGCAATTTTAGAAATGTGATTCGATATTTACATCCCCCTTCCTGACCTTGAATTGAGGGTTTTATGAAACTCGACCAGTTGCAGCATCTGGTGGTCATCGTGGAGCAGGGCAGCCTGCGTGGAGCAGCAAGGCGGCTTGACATGCCGCAACCGGCGCTGACCCGAAGCGTGCGTGCGCTGGAGCGCGAATTGGGCTGCGCGCTGTTTGTACGCGAAGCGAGTGGCATGGTCCTGACCCCGGCCGGCAGCCGCTTTCATGTGCATGCCAGCGCCATCGTCAACGAGGCGCGGCGGGCGGTCGATGCGATTTCACAGGACACGGGTGAGGACGAAGGCACGGTGTCGATTGCGCTGTCCATCATGCCGCACGTGATGATGCTGCCGCACGCGCTGCCGGTGTTCCAGCGCCGCTATCCCAAGGTGCGGCTGAACATTGTTGAAGGCCTGTTCCCTGATGTAGAGCGCGAGTTGCGCCAGGGCGGGCTTGACTTCTACATCGGTGCGCAGCCGCGCATCGCACCGGCCACTGGCCTGGCGGTTCAGCACCTGCTCAACAACACGCGTTCACTGGTCGTGCGCAAGGGCCACCCGCTGGTAGAGGCTAAACGCCTGAAAGACCTGGCCTCTGCGCATTGGGCGACGACGGGTGTGGATTACAACGCCGACGACGACATCGCCCACCTGTTTGAAGCCCACAAGCTGCCGCCGCCCATCGTCATGCTGCGTGCGCGTTCAGCGGTGTCGATGATGGTGGCGCTGGCCAACAGCGACCTGGTCGCCATGCTACCCGCACAGTGGGAGGTCTTCCCCTTTGTGCGCAACACCCTGCGTGTCATCAAAATCAAAGAGGTGCTGCCCGCGCCCAGCGTGGT
>JAZKCB010000215.1:0-4379 GCA_040388335.1 Pseudomonadota bacterium
GGGCGTCCATGGTTTTGGCAGGCACGGCCTTGAACGCATCGTTGGTGGGGGCGAAGACGGTGAACGGACCGCTACCCTGAAGGGTGGGGGTCAAGCCCGTCTTTACGATGAGGCCGTTGAGCGTACTCAGCGAAGGGGTGGCTGCGATGGTATCGGCCACCGACTTGGGCGATGACATGGACGCGCAACCGGACACGAGGGTGGCTGCGAGGGCAACAAACAAAACGCGACGATGAAACATGAAGTAACTCCTGGTTAAGAAAACAGCGCGAGATTAGGGAGTTTTCGTGACAACTTGGTGACGCGGCTGTCCCGGCCGATCAAAAGACGAGGCGCCAGCAGCTGAGTGGGGCTGCTGTCACGCCTCTGTCACACAATCCTTCTAAAGTCAGCCAGGTGTTTCAACCAACCCAAGAGGTGTTCTGATGAAAATGAGCTCTAAATTGTCTTTGGCCAGTGCGGTCGGCGTATTTGCCCTGTCCTTGTCTGGTGTGGCGATGGCCCAGGAAATTACCGGCGCAGGCGCAACCTTTCCGGCTCCCGTCTATTCCAAATGGGCAGCTGACTACAACAAGGCAACCGGCGTCAAGGTGAACTACCAGTCAGTCGGTTCCGGTGCCGGCATCAAGCAGATTGACTCCAAAACCGTGGACTTTGGTGCCTCGGACATGCCCCAGACCGACGAAGTTCTGGCCAAAAAGGGCCAGATGCAGTTTCCCGCCGTGATCGGCGGAACTGTCCCCGTCATCAATATCAAGGGTATTGCCCCAGGTCAGATGAAGCTCGACGGTCAGGTGCTGGGAGACATCTATCTGGGCAAGATCACGAAATGGAGCGATCCTGCGATCAAGGCACTCAACCCGACGCTGTCGCTGCCTGATGCTGCGATCGCCCCTGTACGCCGTGCAGACGGATCCGGCACCACCTTCAACTTCACCAATTACCTCAGCCGCGTCCATCCCGAGTGGAAAGCCAAGGTCGGCGAGGGCACGGCCGTCAACTGGCCGGTTGGCGCCGGCGGCAAGGGCAACGAGGGCGTAGCCGCTTTTGTCAACCGTTTGCCCAACTCGATTGGTTACGTCGAGTACGCCTACGTCAAGCAGAACAAGATGACCTACACCCTGCTCAAGAACCGCGATGGCGTGTTCGTGGCGCCCGAGGCATCCGCATTTGCTGCAGCAGCGGCTGGTGCCGACTGGAACAAGTCGTTCTACCAGCTGATCACCGATCAGCCCGGCAAAAACGCCTGGCCCATTTCCACCGCCACCTTCATCCTGATGCAGCTCAAGCAGGACAAGCCGGCCTCAGCCACTGAAGTGTTCAAGTTTTTTGACTGGGCCTACAAAAACGGCGACAAAACCGCCGCCGCACTGGACTACGTGCCTATTCCGGACACCGTGATTGCCACGATCGAGAAGTCCTGGTCCAAGGTGACCGATGCCTCCGGCAAACCGGTTCCAGTCAAGTAAATTTCACCCCTCAGCTGACCGGCCCAATTTTCAGGAGTAGATGAGTGTCAACTACACTTCCGGCGAATGAAAGACCTTCTTCCCAGCAGTCCGTCAAATTCTCCGGGCGTGTCATGACCAAACCACCTTCCATGAAAGCGGCCCGTTCGGGCCCCTGGGCTGACCGCATCTTTGGCCTTGTGGCCAAGGGTGCGGCCCTGTTTACGCTGTTTGTCCTGCTTGCCATCCTGGCATCGTTGACCATCAGTGCCTGGCCGGCCATCACCAAATTCGGGCTCGGTTTTCTGACCAGCACGACCTGGGATCCCGTCAAGGAGGATTTCGGCGGGTTGGTGATGATTTACGGGACCGTCATGACGTCAGCCATTGCGTTGCTGATTGCGGTGCCTGTCAGTTTCGGCATTGCGCTGTTTTTGACCGAGCTTTCGCCGGCATGGCTCAAGCGCCCGCTGGGTACCGCCATTGAATTGCTGGCCGCCGTACCGTCCATTGTTTACGGCATGTGGGGCCTGCTCGTGTTCAGTCCCGTCCTGTCCACCTATGTGCAGCAGCCACTGCAAAAGGCCTTCGGCGATGTACCCTACCTGGGGTCGCTCTTTTCCGGTGCCCCTGTCGGCATCGGTATTTTGTCCGCCGGGATTATCCTGGCCATCATGATCATTCCCTTCATCGCGTCGGTGATGCGCGATGTTTTTGAGGTGACGCCCACGCTGCTCAAGGAGTCCGCCTATGGCCTGGGTGCGACCACCTGGGAGGTGGTTTCCACCGTGGTGCTGCCTTACACCAAGGCAGGTGTCGTCGGCGGCATCATGCTGGGTCTGGGGCGCGCCATTGGCGAGACCATGGCCATCACCTTTGTGATCGGCAACTTCAACCAGCTCAATTCACTGAGCCTGTTCGAGGCGGCCAACAGCATCACCTCCGCGCTCGCCAACGAATTTGCCGAGGCTGGTGAAGGCCTGCATCAGGGCGCATTGATGTACCTCGGCCTGGTCCTCTTCTTCATCACGTTTGTTGTCCTGTCCCTGTCCAAAATCCTGCTGGCGCAATTGCAGAAAAATGAGGGAGCAAAAACATGAGCGCCGCCGCAACCGATGCCCGCGAAGCCAAATACGCCAGGCGCAAGTTCGTCAATCGCGTGGCCATCGCGCTGGCGATGGCTGCCATGGCTTTTGGCCTGTTCTGGCTGTTCTGGATCCTGTTTGAAACCGTGCGCCTTGGCGTGGAAGGGCTGACGCTCGACACGCTGACGCAGATGACGCCGCCGCCCAACGACCCGGGCGGCCTGGCCAACGCCATTTACGGCTCTTTCCTGATGGTCATGCTGGCCACCTTTGTGGGGACGCCGATCGGCATCATGGCCGGCATCTATCTGGCCGAATTCGACACCAAGGGGTGGCTGGCCGTGGTGACCCGGTTTGTGAATGATATTTTGCTGTCGGCGCCGTCCATTGTGATCGGTCTTTTTGTTTATGCCGTGGTCGTCTCCCGCTTCAAGTCCTTTTCGGGGTGGGCCGGTGTGATCGCGCTGGCGCTGATTGTCATTCCCGTGGTGATCCGGACCACCGAAAACATGTTGCAGCTGGTGCCCGCCGGCCTGCGGGAGGCGGCGTACGCGCTGGGTGCTCCCAAGTGGAAAGTCATTTTGAGCATCACGCTCAAGGCGGCACGGGCAGGTGTCGTGACGGGGGTCATGCTGGCCGTGGCCCGCGTGGCGGGCGAAACCGCGCCACTGCTGTTCACCGCCCTGAACAACCAGTTCTGGACCTCCAGCCTGACCGAACCGATGGCCAGCCTGCCGGTCACCATTTTCAAATTTGCCATGAGTCCGTATGAAAACTGGCAGAAGCTGGCCTGGGCCGGCGTTTTCCTGATCACGATGGCGGTGCTCGGCCTGAACATTCTCGCCCGCATCCTGACACGCAACAAGATTTGACCCCCGTGGCTTACCGGACAGTCCACACTACACGACAAGAGAACTCAAGCATGGAAACCATGACCGCCTTACGTGAAAAGCCAGCCGAAAAATCCAAGATATCGGTCAAGAATCTTGATTTCTATTACGGAAAATTTCATGCCCTCAAGGGCATCAATCTGGAAATTCCGGAAAGAAAAGTGACGGCATTCATCGGTCCTTCGGGTTGCGGGAAGTCGACGCTGCTGCGTATTTTCAACCGCATGTACGAGCTTTATCCCGAGCAGCGCGCTGAGGGCGAAGTTTTTTTTGAAGGCGAGAATCTGCTCACGTCTAAAAAGGACGTGGCCCTGATTCGTTCGAAAGTGGGCATGGTTTTCCAGAAGCCCACCCCTTTCCCCATGTCGATCTATGACAACATCGCCTTTGGGGTCAAGCTGTTCGAGAGCCTGAGCCGCGCTGACATGGATGAACGGGTGGAGTGGGCGCTGCGCAAGGCCGCTCTCTGGACCGAAGTCAAGGACAAGCTGAGCCAGAGCGGCTCCAGCCTCTCCGGTGGACAGCAGCAGCGCCTGTGTATTGCCCGGGGCATTGCCATCAAGCCCGAAGTGTTGCTGCTCGATGAGCCGTGTTCGGCGCTGGATCCGATTTCCACCGCCAAAATTGAAGAGCTGATCACCGAGCTGAAGAACGACTACACCGTGGTCATCGTGACGCACAACATGCAGCAGGCAGCGCGCTGCAGCGACTACACCGCCTACATGTATCTGGGTGACCTGGTGGAGTTTGGTGTGACGGAAGACATTTTCTTCAAGCCCAAGCGCAAGGAAACCGAAGACTACATCACCGGCCGTTTCGGCTGACCAGGCACCAGGAGCGAACCATGCCCGAAAAACATTTGTCTACCCAGTTTGACAGCGAACTCAACACCGTATCCTCCCGCGTGATGGAGCTTGGCGGGCTGGTCGAATCCCAGATTCGCCACGCCATTTATG
>JAZKCB010000216.1:0-1305 GCA_040388335.1 Pseudomonadota bacterium
CATCAGCGCATCAGCGCCGGAAGCGTCAGGTCTTTTCTGACGCTTTTACTTTCACAAGTGGCTGCCACCCCACAAACTGCGGATAAATACGTTGGACCACCGGCCCGTTGAAATCCCAGGACATGCACTTGCCCAGATGAGGTGGTGGTTTGCCTTCTGCGTCCGGTGAAATGGTGGTGCGCTTGTGCATGTGCGCCTGGTACACCGGTATCGTCTGGTAGGCCGCTGTCGCCATGTTGAAGAGCAGCTCGCGCAAATGCGTGCAGCCCTGAATGCCGCCAATCGCTTTTTCAATCGTGTGCCGCCAGCCCGGGCCCATGGTGGCACCCACCATTTTTTGCATCGGGTCTTCTGCTTTGGGGCACTCGGGAAAGGGGCGGCTCGCCATCACCGCGGTGATCTCGACAATCTTCATGCTGTCATCAACCGTGGCGCGAATGTACATGTCATGGATAGGCGTGCCGGCCGGCATGTCGCCGCGGTCTGGCGTGGACATGGGGTAGGCCTTGCTGTCCGTCATTCGGGCTTCGAGATCCCACAAACCGTCTTCGCGCAGGTAGCCGTCGTAAGAGACCTTGCGGTGATGCAGATGTTTTCTGGGTTGGGGCGGGGGCAATGACAAAACCGGGTTCCTCGAAATCGTGGGCAACCCTCATTTTGAACCAATCACGCTTGAGGCGTTTTATGGGGCGGTGTCCCACAGCAAGCACACCGCGCTACTGCTAACTTTGAGCCATGTCATTGCAGGAGATGCCCATGCCCGGAAAATCAAGCCCCACCCACGCCAAAACCGGCGACGCCCTTGAAAGCGCCACCGCATCCACACCCAGGCCAGCCATGGACGACGACCCCGACAACAGCGCCAGCACCCTGATCGAATCGCCCGTGATGCCGGGCGATCACAGCAAAAAACACGACTTCCCTGAAGGCGGCGGCAGTGGTGGTGCTGAAGCCTACAGGCGCGGCAAACGACCCAAGGCGCCTGCCCCCAAATAGCCATGAAGCTTGCGACCTTCAACGTCAACGGCATCAAGACGCGGCTACCCAATTTGCTGGACTGGCTGGCCAAAGAGTCTCCAGATATTGTTTGCCTGCAGGAACTGAAAGCGCTGGATGGCGCATTTCCGAAGGCCGAGTTGCGCGAAGCGGGTTACGGTGCCTTGTGGAAAGGCCAGAAGTCATGGAACGGCGTGGCCATACTTGCCAAAGACGCAGACCCGGTAGAGATACGCCGCGAGTTGCCCGGTGACCCTGCAGACGACCAGAGCCGTTACCTTGAAGCGGCTGTTGACGGGCTGATCGTCG
>JAZKCB010000216.1:1405-7049 GCA_040388335.1 Pseudomonadota bacterium
CAGAACAGAAAAGGCAGCGGCCTGATACCGTCGGGGTTATGACTAACGCAGCACCAGTTGTGCAATCAACCCCGTCGCAATCGCGATCAAGGCATAGTCACTCCCCGCCTGTACCCACTGCTGGCCGGGAGGCGGCGCATACAGGCGGCGTGCGCGCCAGTCATTGACCACATATTGACGGCCACGATATTCACGCGGAATATAGCCGCCGCGCCGGAACTGCGGGGCGCGCGCGTTATAACCCCGGTCATCCCGCACCTCACGGCGATCAAAGCCGCGCGGGCCATCGCCGTGCGGACCGCCGGGGCCGCGCTGCCCGAAGCGCTGTGATTCGGGCTGCGGGCGATACCCGTCATAGCCCTGTGCAAAAGACAGCGAGCCGAATCCCAGTGACGCGGCAGCAAGTGCGCAAACAATGGCTTTTGATTTCATGATGACTCCTTGGGTTGTGAGCCTTCATGTTGGGCGTGCCGCGTGTAGCGCATGCAATCTGTAGAAGCTGATTTGTAAAGCCTGGCTACAGGCTGCACCGGCGTGAAAAGGCTTACGCAGGTATTGCCATTGGGCGAGTCTGACCCGACAGTACCGGCACGCCCATGGCGTTGACAAGCCACTCATCAATCACCGCCGGGTCATTGATGGTCTTCAATGATTGATAGGCAACTTCTGCTTCAGGAAAACGCCTGCGCAAAAAGTTCAGCCACTGCTTGAGCCGGCCTGCCTGCGAGCGCCTGTCGAGCCGCGTGCAGACAATGTGCCAGAACTGCGCCACCAGCGGCAGCAGCGAAGGCCATGACACCTCTGCTTTTGTTTCACCTCGCATGTCGGCCTGAATTGCCATGCCCAGGCCCGGGTTGACGACGGCACCGCGGCCGATCATCAGCACATCGCAGCCCGAGACTTCGCGGCAGCGGCGCGCGTCTTCCACCGTCCAGATCTCGCCGTTGGCAATGACGGGAATGTTGACGACCGCGCGAATGTCGGCAATGCGCTCCCAGTACGCAGGTGGGCGATAGGCCTGCGCCTTGGTACGTGCATGCACCACCAGTTCACCCGCACCGCCATCTGCAATCGCCTGCGCACATTCAATCGCCAGCGAGTCATCGCTGTAGCCCAGCCGCATCTTGGCCGACACCGGCATGCCGGCGGGCACCGCCCGACGCACCGCACTGACCACCTTGAACAGGCTCTCGGGCTCACGCAACATCGACGCACCGCCGCCATGGCGGTTGACCACCGCAGCGGGGCAGCCGAAATTGAGGTCTATGCCGGCGGGGCCCAGGCTGGCCAGGCGCGCGGCGTTCTCGGCCATACACGCCGGGTCAGAGCCCAGCAGTTGCGCACGCACGGGTACCCCGGCAAAGGTGCGGCCGCCATTGTGCAGCTCGGGCACGATGCGGGTAAAGACGCGCTCGGGCAGCAACTGGTCGGTGATGCGGATGAACTCGGAGACACAGCGGTCTATGCCGCCGACGCGGGTGAGGATGTCGCGCAAGACAAAATCAAGCAGGCCTTCCATGGGGGCTAACAAGACTCTGGCGCGCGGCTCCACCTGCATGTCGGTTTTCTTCTCTTTTCTTTTATTTGGCAGCCAGCCGCCAGAGCGATGTCACTTCTGCCGCGCGTGCCGCATGCAGCGCATCCGTGGCGTCTGCGACCTTGGGGTGATGCGGTGTGGCATCGAGCCGGTCAATCACTTTCAGCCCAGCAGCATCGATCGCAGCCAGTAACCACTCTCGCGTGCGCAGGCCCAGGTGCTCGGCAATGTCCGAGAGGATCAGCCAGCCCTCGCCTTTGGCCTCCAGGTGCGCGGCCAGGCCATTGAGAAAGCCCAGCAGCATGCGGCTGTCTTCGTCATACACGGCATGCTCGATCGGCGAGCCCGGGCGCGCGGGCAGCCACGGCGGGTTGCAGACAATGATGTGGGCCTTGCCTTCGGGGAACAGGTTGGCTTCACGCACCTCGACCTGCGGAAAACCCAGGCGTTTGAGGTTGTCACGCGCACAGGCCAGCGCGCGCGGGTCCTGGTCGGTCGCCACCACACGCTGTACACCGCTGCGCAGCGCCAGCACGGCCGCAAGCACGCCGGTGCCGGTGCCGATGTCAAAGCCGGTCAGGTCATCCAGCCCCTCCGGCACAGGTGCCTGCGCCACAAGGTCAATGTATTCGCCCCGTACCGGCGAGAACACCCCGTAATGCGGATGCACGCGGTTGTGTGGGCCGTCTTCGCCCAGCGCCGGAATCGGCACGCCCTTGCGCCGCCATTCGTGTGAGCTGATAAAACCCATGAGTTCGCGCAGCGATGCCACCGAAGTGCCGTTGCCTTCTTTGGGATGCCCCCAGGCTTCCGAGCACGCTTTTTTTGCATCAGGCGCGCGGCGCAGCGGAATGCTGTAGTCCGCATCAAACGGAATCAGCACCATGCCCAGGACGCGCGCGCGTTGCGCCTGTGCCTGGCGGTGCAAATGAAACGCTTCAGGAAAAACCGGCGCTGGCGCTTCGGCTGGCACGTCCGACTCTCCCGCCTTGTGGCGTTTGGTGCGCTTGGGCTTGGCAGGTTTGTCCACACGCCGCGCCATGGCCTGCAGCAGCAGCCGCGCATTCTGGTAGTCACCGCGCCACAGCAGTCCGGTGCCTTCACACGCCAGACGGTAGGCCGTATCGGCCGCCATGCTGTCATCGGCAATCACCACCTTTTTGGGCGGGTTCGCGCCACGCTCGGACCGCCAGCGCGCAGAACGCGCCTCGCCCGCCTCTGTCCAGTGGATGGTTGAGGGCTCGGAAGGTGAGGTGACGGGAACGGGTTTTGAAACGGACATCGGGGGCTAACCTGGTAACTTTTTAAAAGGGAACCGGGTGTTTTAACAGATACGGCCCAGGCGGCTAAGTACAGAGCCCGCAAGAATCGACGGGCGAACAGGGTCAGAACAGCTCGTCCATTCCAGACGCAGAGGTAAATTGCTATTAAATCAATAGCTTCTCACGCACGTATTTAAAGGGCTGGAGGCCGATTTGACGTCTGAAAATGGCCTTAAAAACAGATTTTTGACCGTTTTTCGGGGCCAGCCGGGGTTCCCAGGCGTCAATTTCCATTTAATGCATCGCAAATAAATCATTAAATTTTTAATGCGTTATTTATGACGTATTAAATCGAACCATCACCCCCACCCAGCGCGCTTATCAGCCCCACTGTCGCCAGGTACTGCGCGATTGCCGTGGCTACTTCTCCCAAGCAAGGGGGCCGTGGAACTGGCTTTGCCAGGCCACTAGCGCCGTCCCCTGCAAGGGGCTGAGAGACGCGGCTCCAAGCCAGCAAGTGCTGGCTTGGACGTCTCGAAGAGGAAGGCCTCTGGCCGCACCACGGAAGTCTTACACGCAGTGAGCTTCAACAGGGGTGTTCAAGTGCTCCAGCCACCACCCAGCGCGCGAATCAACCCCACGGTCGCCAGATACTGCGCAGACTTGACCTGCAAGGCCTGCCGGCGGTTGCGCAACTCGCTGCGCTGGGCGTCCAGCAGTTCGAGCTGGCTGACGAAACCGTTGCGGTAGCGTGAGCCGGACAGCAGCGTTGCGCGACTGCTGGAATCCACGGAACGTGACTGGGCTTCGGCCTGCTCGCCCAGCAGGCGCAAGGCGGCTAGCTGGTCTTCAACATCGCGAAAGGCAACGAGCACCTGCTCGCGATAACTGGCCAGCGCAATGCTGAGGTCGGCATTTGCGCCCTGCACACCTGCGTCGCGCCGGCCGCCGTCAAAAATCGGCAGCGACAGCAGTGCGCCCACGCCCCAGGCTTGGGTCGAGAGCTTGAACAAATCCTTGATGTCGGGCGCGGCGTAACCGCCGTTGGCCGTGAGCGAGAAGGTCGGGAACCACGCGGTTTTGGCCACACCTACCCTCGCCTGCGCGGCCTGCATGGTGTTCTGGGCGGCAGCGATGTCTGGCCTGCGCGTCAGCACGGTGCTGGGCACGCCGGCGGGGATGACGGGTAAGGCGGTGGACCACGCGGTGGGTTCAACGGCGAAGTTTGAAGCGACCTCGCCCACCAGCACGGCCAGCGCATGTTCAAGCACGGCGCGGCGCTGGTCGAGCGCCAGCGCTTCGGATTCTGTCGATGCGGCCTCGCTGCGCACACGGGCCACATCCAGCTCGGCCACATCACCTTCCCTGAAGCGCACTTCCGTCAACCGCAAGGTGTTCTGGTAGGCCTGCAGCGTGCTGCGCACCAGCTCACGCTCGGTGTCGAGCGCGCGCAGGCTGAGGTAGGTTTGCGCCACGTCCGCCTGCACCAGCAGTTGCGTGCTGCGCAGCAGGGCTTCGCGCGAAGCCGCATCAAGCGACGCTGCATTCGATGCACCCGAGAGTTTGCCAAACAGATCGACTTCATAAGACAGGTTGGCACCTGCACTCACCACGGTTTGCGCGACGTTGTTGGTCGTTATGTTGCGCTGCCGTGTCGCACCTGCGCCGACGCCAAGCTGCGGAAAGCGGTTGGCGTCGACCTGGCCTGCGAGCGCGCGGGCCTGTGCGAGCCGCCCTGCCGCCACCTGCACGCTGTTGTTGTTGCCGTTGGCTTTGTCAATCAGGCCGTCGAGGACCGGGTCGGCAAAGACCTTCCACCACAGGCCCTGCACCTGCGGTGCTGTGGGTGTGGTGCTCGCAGCGGCAGCGCTTTCCTTGAAAGCGATGGGCGCGACGGGCACGTTCGATGTATCAACCGCTGCAGAGGTGGCGCAACCGGCCAGCACCAGGGCCATGACGAGCGGCGCCAGGCGGGTGTGCAGTTTTGAATATGTGTGGTTCATGCTGAACTCCTTCTGTCTATCAGTTCTTTATTCGTGTTGTTTGAGGGGCGCTGCAGGTTGTGCATGCAGCGCGCCGCCACCCGAGCCCGAGCCCGATCCGATGGCCTGCTCGATGTGCGGCACCTCGCCATGCAGCTTGAGCGGGCGGTTGCCCGTCATGGCGCGCAGGGCAACGTAGAACACCGGCGTGAGAAAGAGGCCAAAGGCTGTGACGCCGATCATTCCGGAGAACACCGCGACACCCATGGCCGAACGCATCTCGGCACCCGCCCCGGTCGACAGCACCAGCGGCAGCACACCCATGACAAAAGCCAGAGATGTCATCAGGATGGGTCGCAGGCGCAGGCGGCTGGCATCAATCGCAGCCTGCACCGGCGTGCGGCCTGCAAACTCCAGCTCGCGGGCGAACTCGACAATCAGAATCGCGTTCTTCGCTGATAGCCCCACCAGCACCATCAAGCCGATCTGCGTGAAGACGTTGTTCTCGCCACCGGAGATCCACACACCCGTCATGGCAGCCAGCAGACTCATGGGCACGATCAAAATAATCGCAATCGGCAACGTCAGGCTTTCATACTGCGCAGCCAGCACCAGGAAGACCAGCAGGATCGCCAGCGGAAACACCAGCACCGCAGAGTTGCCGGCCAATATCTCCTGGTAAGTCAGCTCTGTCCATTCAAAGCTGATGCCCTGGGGCAGGGTCTCGGCAGCGATGCGTTCAATCGCCTGCTGTGCCTGGCCTGATGAATAGCCCGGCGCAGGGCCGCCGCTCACGTCGGCAGACAGATAGCCGTTGTAGCGCATGGCGCGCTCGGGGCCGAAGCTGGGCTGCACCTTCATCA
>JAZKCB010000217.1:0-2268 GCA_040388335.1 Pseudomonadota bacterium
ACCAGCAGGCCAGGCCGTGAATGTTGCGCAGCACATGCACCAGCCCAAACTCGCCGACCTGGCCGGTCACTTTCTCTTCTACGGTAATGGCTGCACCCTCACCCGAAGTGTTGACGCGCAAAACAATGTCATCGGCCAGCAGGGCATGGTGGCGGCACCAGCGTTTGAGGGCAATGCCCAGATTGGGCGAAGTGATCGAAGCCCGAGCCAGCATGCCGTAGCTGCCCCAGGGCAACTTGCGCGAGAAAGCACCCAGCGCTTCATCGCCCAGCGCCTGCATGGCGGTGCCCGACAGGGTTTCCATCTGCCGTGCGGTGATGTGGCCCGTGAGTTTGGCCAGTTGTGCTGGCGTGATCTGTGCCAGCTTCAGTGCTTCCGTTGGGTTTTGGCCATAGCGTTTATAGGCGGCAACTATGCTTCTGGCAAAGGCCATGGGCGTGGCGGCTGCGGGTGTATTGGTCTGGTTGGGTGTGGCACGCGGGGGCATACCCTGAGTTTGCTGCAGGTTGGCACGATTTGCAACCTGATTGACGGCAAGGGTGGGGCGGGTTTTCGCTAATCTCACTGTTTGGCGTTAAGGTGTGCCCATGTCTGTCATTGGTGCCGCCGAGCCGCAATCCACGGTTGATGTGGCGAGGCTGATGCGGGGCATGGATCCCGGATCGGGTCCGGGATGACAGCCTTTCACACACGCTTGGCACGACCTGTTTGTTACGAGGAAATTCATGTCCGTTCTGGAAACCAAACTCAACGCCCGTTCGGCCGACTTTCAGGCCAATGCGGCTGCCATGCGCACGCTGGTCGATGACCTTGCCGAAAAAGTTGCCAAATCTGCCGCCGGTGGCGGCGAGGCGGCGCGCGCCAAGCATGTGGCGCGGGGCAAGCTGCTGCCGCGTGAACGTGTGCAAATGCTGCTGGACCCCGGCACGCCTTTTCTTGAG
This sequence comes from Pseudomonadota bacterium, assembly GCA_040388335.1. Lineage (GTDB taxonomy): Bacteria > Pseudomonadota > Gammaproteobacteria > Burkholderiales > Burkholderiaceae_C > Polaromonas. Next base: position 942 of record JAZKCB010000217.1, read on the forward strand.
CTCTCGCCGCTGGCCGCTTACGCGATGTACCCCGACCGTGACGGTAGCGACAGCGCGCCGTGTGCCGGTATCATCACCGGCATTGGCCGCATCAGCGGCGTCGACTGTCTGGTGGTGTGCAACGACGCGACGGTGAAGGGCGGCACCTACTACCCCATGACGGTCAAAAAGCACACGCGTGCGCAGGAGATCGCGCAGCAGAACAACCTGCCCTGCGTGTACCTGGTTGATTCAGGCGGCGCCAACCTGCCCAACCAGGACGACGTTTTCCCCGACCGTGACCACTTTGGCCGCATCTTCTACAACCAGGCGCAGATGAGCTCGCTGGGCATTGCGCAGATCGCCGTGGTGATGGGCAGTTGCACCGCAGGCGGCGCCTACATGCCGGCCATGAGCGACGAGACCATCATCGTCAAGAACCAGGGCACGATTTTTCTCGGTGGCCCGCCGCTGGTCAAGGCTGCGATTGGCGAAATCGTCTCGGCCGAAGACCTGGGCGGCGGCGATGTGCACACGCGCTTGTCGGGCGTGGCTGACCACCTGGCGCAGAACGACGCGCACGCGCTGGCGCTGGCCCGCCAGGCCGTGGCCAGCCTGAACCGCAAAAAGAATGTGCAGCAGGTGCTGCGCGAGCCGGTGCCGCCGCTGTACAGCCCTGAAGAGCTGGGCGGCGTGATTCCCATCGACGTGCGCAAGCCCTATGACGTGCATGAGGTGATTGCCCGCATCGTCGATGGCAGTGAGTTTCATGAGTTCAAGGCGCGCTACGGCACCACGCTGGTCTGCGGCTTTGCGCACATTGAAGGCATGCCGGTCGGCATCATTGCCAACAACGGCATCCTGTTTTCAGAAAGCGCGCAAAAGGGCGCGCACTTCATCGAGCTGTGCTGCCAGCGCAAGATACCGCTGATCTTTTTGCAGAACATCACCGGCTTCATGGTGGGCCGCAAGTACGAGAGCGAAGGCATCGCACGCCACGGCGCAAAGCTGGTCACGGCGGTGGCCACGGCGAGCGTGCCCAAGTTCACCGTCATCATCGGCGGTAGCTACGGCGCGGGTAACTACGGCATGTGCGGCCGGGCGTATTCACCGCGCTTTTTGTGGATGTGGCCGAACGCGCGCATCTGTGTGATGGGCGGTGAGCAGGCCGCCAGCGTGCTGGCCATCGTCAAGCGTGACGGCATTGAAAGCAAGGGCGGCACCTGGAGCGCCGAAGAAGAAGCCGCCTTCAAGCAACCGGTGCTCGACCAGTTTGCGCACCAGTCGCACCCTTATTACTCAAGCGCCCGCATCTGGGATGACGGCGTGATTGACCCGGCCGATACGC
>JAZKCB010000218.1:0-4935 GCA_040388335.1 Pseudomonadota bacterium
ACGATGGCCAGGTGGATGTTGGCGTGCCCGCCGGATCGAATACGTCGCAGGGTTTCCCAGCCGTCGATGCCGGGCATGGCCAGGTCCATAAAGATCACGTCGGGCTGGTAACCCGCCGCAAGCAAATCAAGACAGTCATGGCCGCTGGCTGCGGTGCGCAACTCAAAGCCCATCGGTGCCAGCAGTTGCACCAGCAGTTCGCGGTCGGGCTCCTCGTTGTCGACCACCAGCAGCTTGCGCCGCTCGCCCGCATAGCCGCGCGGCTGGCGTCTTGCGGCTGGCGCCGATGTGCCCTGGGCCACAGCACCGTGCACCTCGGGCAGAAACAGCCGTATGCGGAAAGACGAGCCTTTGCCCGGCGTGCTGAGCACGGTCATCTCGCCGCCCATCAGATCGGTCAGCATCTTGGCAATCGTCAGGCCCAGCCCTGCGCCGGGTGTACCTTCGGCGCTCTGCCCTGCGGCACCGCCACGTGCAAAAGGTTCAAAAATCTGCGCCAGCTCGGCCTGGCTCATGCCGGGCCCCGTGTCTTCAATGTCCACATAGGCCATTTCGCGTGCATAGCGCAGGCGGAAGGTCACCTGCCCTTGCGCCGTGAACTTGATGGCATTGCCCAGCAGGTTGATGATGATCTGCCGCACGCGCTTTTCATCGGCACGTACCGTCTCGGGCAGGTTGCCGCTGGCCTCGAACACAAAACCCAGGCCCTTGGCCGCCGCCTGCAGCTCGAACATGCCCGCCATCTCATGCACCACCTCGGCAAACTGCATGGGCTTGATGTTGAGCGTAAGTTTGCCGGCCTCGATGCGGGCGATGTCCAGCGTGCCCTCGATGAGCGAGAGCAAATGCTCGCCGCCGCGCTTGATGACGTTGACCGCCTGCTTGCGGTGCGCCGGTATCGCCGCGTCTTCACCCATCAATTGCGCATAACCCAGGATGCTGTTGAGCGGCGTGCGCAGCTCGTGGCTGATGGCGCTGATGTAGCGGCTCTTGGCCTGGTTGGCCAGATCAGCGACCCGCTTGGCCTGCTGCAGGGCTTCGTCGGTCTGGCGGTGCGACTCGATTTCCTTCATCAGCAGGTGGGTCTGGCGATTCGATTCTTCCTGCGCGACCTGCCGGCTCTTGTGCGCCAGCACCAGCCACCAGGCCACCAGCCCGGCCGTCACCACCAGCGCCATATAGGCTTTCAGAAAGCCTGACTTCAGCGCCGACTCGGGCGCCTCCAGCATGTCGGCGTCGGTCACGCTTTGCGCGAGTGCGCTGAGCTCCTGGTGATAGAGCAAACCAAACACGCTGGCCAGCAGCGGCACGATGATGATCATCAGCAACAGGAAGTGGCCGAGCCCGGTATCAAGATAGGGCCAGGCGCGTTTGGGCAGCAGCCAGCGTAACGCCGCAGACCACTGTGCCGACAGGCTGGCGTGCGGTTTGCACATGTCACCGCAGCGCGCATCCAGCGTGCAGCACAGAGAGCAGATCGGCCCCTGGTAAGCCGGGCAATGCGCCATGTCAGGGCCTTCATAAGGCCGCTCGCAGATCACGCACTGACGGGTTGAATAACGTTTGTAGGATGCGTCGGCGGCTTCGGGGCTGCGAGCGATGTAGTACCGCCCCTTCGTTGCCCAGGCCAGCAGCGGCGCAGTCACAAAGGCCGTGCCCATGGCTATCACCGCAGAAAACGCCTGCGCTGTCTCGCCATACAAACCGAGGTGTGCTGTCACCGACAGCAGCGAGGCCAGCGCCATCGCGCCCACGCCCACCGGGTTGATGTCATACAGATGCGCGCGCTTGAACTCGATGCCCGGCGGCGACAGGCCCAGCGGCTTGCTGATGACCAGGTCAGCCACCACGGCCATGACCCAGGCAATCGCGATGTTTGAATACAGCCCCAGCACATCGCCCAGCGCCTGGAAGACATTCATCTCCATCAGCATGAAGGCAATCAGCGTGTTGAAGACCACCCACACCACGCGCCCCGGGTGGCTGTGGGTGAGGCGCGAGAAAAAGTTCGACCACGCCAGCGAGCCCGCATAGGCATTGGTCACGTTGATTTTGAGCTGCGAGACGACCACAAAAATCGCCGTGGCGGCCACTGCCAGGCCGTAGTGCGGAAAGACGTATTCATAGGCCGCCAGGTACATCTGGTTCGGATCGACGGCGCGCTCCAGTGGCACCATGTGCGAGATGGCCAGGTAAGCCAGCAACGCGCCACCCAGCATCTTGAGCACACCCACAAACACCCAGCCCGGCCCGCCGACCAGCACACTGGCCCACCAGCGAAAGCGGTTGGCCGGCGTTTGCACCGGCATGAAGCGAAGGTAGTCGGCCTGCTCGCCCATCTGTGTGATGAGCGCAATGCCCACCGTCAAAGCCGCACCAAACAAGTGCAAATCAAAGCCATCCGCACCTGGATTCTCACCGACATAGTGCAAAACACCGTTGAACGCGCCAGGATCGCGCACCAAAACGTACACAAAGGGCACCACCAGCATGACCAGCCAGAGCGGCTGCGTCCAGACCTGCAGGCGGCTGATGGCCGAGACGCCATGGGTCACCATGGGAATGACGACCAGCGCGCAGATCAGGTAGCCCCAGCTGGGCGGGATATTCAGCGCCAGCTCCAGCGCATAGGCCATCACGGCGGCCTCCAGCGCAAAAAAGATGAAGGTGAAGGACGCGTAAATCAGCGAGGTCAGCGTCGAGCCGATATAGCCGAAGCCCGCGCCCCGCGTGAGCAGGTCCATGTCGACGCCGTAGCGCGCCGCGTAAATGCTGATGGGCAACCCCGCCAGAAAGATGATCAGCCCGGTCGCCACGATGGCCCAGAAGGCATTGGTAAAACCGTACTTGACCAGCAGCGTCGCGCCTACGGCCTCAAGGATCAGAAAGGACGCCGCGCCAAACGCCGTGTTGGCCACGCGCCATTCGGACCACTTGCGAAAGCGCTGCGGCGTGAAACGCAGCGCGTAGTCTTCCATGGTCTCGCTGGCCACCCAGCTGTTGTAGTCGCGCCTGACCTTGATGATGCGTTGTACCGGCTCGCCATGTGCGGGGGCGGGCTGGTCAGCAGCGGGGACAGTGGCGATGGGCGTGGCGGTCATGGGCCAGGTGTTGCTGCAGTTTCTGTGCCCAGCCTTGCAGCCGTCGGAACAACCCGATATTTGCTATGAAATACGTAGCTCCTCACGCCCGTATTTATTGGTCAGGAGGCCTTTTTTATGCCTGAAAATGGCGTTTTTCGGACTCTTGCCGGGGTTTTGAAGGCATCCAGCCCCCTCAAAAGCCTGATTGTTAATATGGAGGTTAACATTTTGGCCAAATTGGCTGATTTTTTGACGTATACATTAAAAAATGCCGCTTCAGCGCCTCTTTGCACCCTGATCAAGCTGTGAGCAAACACTTCGCTATCGGCTGTCGTGCCCAGGCAAATGCGACGCAGCAGGCCGTTCATCCGCGAGGAGCCACCCGTATAAGATCGCAGCCAATGGCACCGTTCTTGCTGCCTCACCAGCAGCACAACGGGTCATCAACCGCCCATCCAGAACATTCCAGAGACCTTCAAAAAAAGCGCGCCATGGAACTGACTCCCAGAGAAAAAGACAAGCTCCTCATCTTCACCGCCAGCCTGCTGGCTGAACGCCGCAAGGCGCGAGGGCTCAAGCTCAACTACCCCGAAGCCGTGGCGCTGATCAGCGCAGCCGTCATGGAAGGTGCCCGCGACGGCAAAACTGTCGCCCAGCTCATGAACGAAGGCCGCAACGTGTTGACGCGCGCCGACGTGATGGATGGCATTGCCGAAATGATCCCCGACATCCAGGTTGAAGCCACCTTCCCCGACGGCACCAAGCTCGTCACCGTGCACCAGCCCATCGTCTGACGCCACCACAAGAACACCGAGGAGAACACATGCGCAACACCCCTTCCCCATCTTTCCCGTCTTTCTCGTCTTCCCGCCTGCTGAAACTGCTGCTGCTCGCCATCACCGCCCTCCCGTTGGCCGCAGCCGCACATACCGGCATCGAAAACCACATACATCCCGGTTTTCTGACCGGCTTTGTCCACCCTTTGAGTGGTTTTGACCACCTTGCAGTGATGCTGGCGGTTGGCCTGTGGAGCGCGCTCGCCGCCCGCCGTGCCGGGCCCGACATGCTCTGGGGCCCCGTGGGTTTTGCGGCCATGCTCCTGCTGGGCGCCATTGCAGGCTTGAAGGGCCTGCAGATGCCTGCAGTTGAACCCATGATTGCCGCGTCGCTGCTGGTCACCGGCCTGCTGGTCATCACGCGGCTGCGTGTACCCGGCATCGCCGCCGCTGTGCTGGTCGGTGTGTTTGCCATCTTCCACGGCCTGGCTCACGGTTATGAACTGGCAGGCAGCGCCGACGCTGCCATGACGCTGGCCGGCATGCTCGCCGCCACCATGCTGCTGCACGCCACTGGCCTGGCGCTGGGCTGGGCGCTGCGCAGCGCCAATGTCTGGGTGCCGCGCATTGCCGGTGCTGGCGTTGCGATCTTCGGCATGACGCTGCTGACACAACTGGCCTGATCCCCCAAATCATTCAAGCAACAAGGCATGGCCATGATTCCAGGCGAGATGATCACCGACGGCGCAGACCACCCGCTCAACACCGGCAGACGCACCATCACAGTCGTGGTCAAGAACACATCCGACCGCCCGATACAGGTCGGCTCGCACTACCACTTTGCAGAAACCAATGAAGCGCTGGGCTTTGAGCGCGATGCGGCGCGCGGCATGCGGCTGAACATTGCGTCGGGCACGGCAGTGCGTTTTGAGCCTGGCCAGCAACGCACGGTGGAACTGGTTGATTTTTCAGGTGAACGCAAGATTTACGGCTTTCGCGGCCTCGTCCAAGGAAAGATCTAATGCCCCCACGTTCATCACTTCGTGTATTCACTGCCCCCCGAGGGGGCGCTGGCC
>JAZKCB010000219.1:0-3666 GCA_040388335.1 Pseudomonadota bacterium
GAAGACCATCCTGCGCGGTCCATGCACGACACGTTTTATGTCGAAGGCGGCACCGAGACCGCGCCAAATTTGCTGCGCACGCACACCAGCCCCATGCAGATCCGCTACGCGGTGCAGCACGTCAAAAAGCACCGTGCGCTCATAGACGCCGGCGATAAGGGCGAAGGAGCCTTTACAGGCTCGATGCCTGAGATCCGCGTCATCGCGCCCGGCCGTACCTACCGCGTCGACAGCGACGCAACGCATTCACCGATGTTCCACCAGTGCGAAGGCCTGTGGATTGGCGAGAACGTGAGCTTCAAGGATCTGAAGTTCGTCTTCACCGATTTCTGCCGCACTTTCTTTGAGAGCGACGACCTCGTTTTGCGCTTTCGGCCAAGTTTTTTCCCGTTCACAGAGCCCAGCGCAGAAGTCGACATCCAGTTCCAGTCCGGCCCGCTCTCAGGCCGCTGGCTTGAAGTCGCAGGCTCGGGCCAGGTGCACCCGAACGTCATGCGCAACATGGGCCTGGACCCTGAAAAGTACATCGGCTTTGCCTTCGGCATGGGCCCTGACCGCCTGACCATGCTGCGTTACGGCGTGAATGACCTGCGCCTGTTTTTTGATGGCGACATTCGTTTCCTGTCGCAATTCCAGTCATAAAAACAAGAACAACAAGGTAAGACCATGCAATTCCCAGAATCCTGGTTGCGCGAATTCTGCAACCCGCCACTCACCACCGAACAACTCGCCGAGACGCTGACCATGGCCGGGCTCGAAGTTGAAGACCTCAAGCCAGTAGCGCCGCCATTCACAAAAATCGTCGTCGGCGAGATCAAGGAGTGCGTGCAGCACCCCGATGCTGATCGTTTGCGCGTTTGCCAGGTCGATGTCGGCCAGGGCAGCCTGCTCAACATCGTGTGCGGCGCGCCCAATGCCCGCGTCGGCATCAAGGTGCCTGTCGCCCTGGTCGGCGCAGAGCTTCCGCCCGGTGAAGACGGCAAACCCTTCCTCATCAAGGTCGGCAAACTCCGCGGCGTTGAAAGCCAGGGCATGTTGTGCTCCGCACGTGAACTCAAGCTGTCTGAAGACCACGGCGGCCTGCTTGAACTGACCGCCGATGCGCCGCTGGGCCAGGACATACGCGAGCACCTCAAGCTCGACGACACCCTGTTTACCCTCAAGCTCACGCCCAACCTTGCGCATTGCCTCAGTGTCTACGGCGTTGCCCGTGAGCTGGCTGCGCTGACCGGTGCGCCGCTCAAAACGCCGGCAATCCCTGCCGTTGCTGTCAACGACGCCAGCCAGCTGGCCGTCAAAATCAGCGCCCCCGACCTGTGTGGCCGTTTTTCAGGCCGCGTGGTGCGCAATGTCAACACCAAAGCGGTCACGCCCGCCTGGATGGTTGACCGCCTGGCCCGTTGCGGCCAGCGCAGCGTGACGGCACTCGTCGACATCTCCAATTACGTGATGTTCGAGCTCGGCCGCCCATCGCATATTTTTGACCTCGACAAAATCCACGGTGGCCTTGATGTCCGCTGGGGCAAGGCTGGTGAATCGCTCAAGCTGCTCAACGGCAACACCGTCACCGTTGATGAAAAGGTCGGCGTGATTGCTGACGATGCCCAGGTCGAGTCGCTCGCCGGCATCATGGGCGGCGACGCAACCGCCGTGTCTGACGACACCCAAAACGTCTATGTCGAAGCCGCCTTCTGGTGGCCCAAGGCCATTGCAGGCCGTTCACGCCGTTTCAACTTCTCGACCGATGCAGGTCACCGCTTCGAACGTGGTGTTGACCCGGCCCAGACCGTTGAGCACATCGAGCGCATCACCCAGTTGATCATCGACATTTGCGGCACGCCTGAAACCGTCTGCGGCCCCATTGACGACCAGCAACCCAATGTGCCCAAGGCGCAGCCCGTCACCCTGCGTGTGGCGCGTGCCGTCAAAGTCATCGGCATGCCATTGACGCAGGCCCAGTGCCTTGATGCGCTCAAGCGCCTGGGCCTTGATGTTGTGGAAGGCGAGGGCACCCTCACCGTCACGCCACCCGCCTACCGTTTTGACCTGCAGATTGAAGAGGACCTCATTGAAGAAGTCGTGCGCATGGTGGGTTACAACAACCTGCCTGACACACCGCCGCTGGCGCCCATCACCGCCAAGCTGCGTGCCGAGTCAGAGCGCAGCCCGTTCGCCGTGCGTCGCGCACTCGCATCGCTGGGCTACCAGGAAACCATCAACTTCAGCTTTGTGGAAGAGCGCTGGGAGCATGAGCTTGCCGGCAACCCTGACCCCATCAAGCTGCTCAACCCCATCGCCAGCCAGATGAGCGTCATGCGCTCGTCGCTGCTGGGCTCGCTGCTGCAGGTGCTCAAGTTCAACCTCGACCGCAAGGCGCCAAGGGTCAATGTGTTTGAGCTCGGCCGTGTCTTTTTGCGTGATGCACAAAGCCAGAACACCGACACCACCGTCGCCGGCTTTAACCAGCCCATGCGTGTGTCCGGCCTGGCTTACGGCCCGCGTGCCGCGCTGAACTGGGCGCAAGCCGACAAGACCGTCGACTTCTTTGACGTCAAGGGCGATGTCGAGGCCTTGCTGGCACCGCTGCAAGCTGTGTTTGCCCCTGCAAGCCACCCAGCCATGCACCCCGGGCGTTGCGCCAGCATTTCGGTCAATGGCAAGCTCGCTGGTCATGTGGGTGAACTGCACCCCAAATGGCGTCAGGGCTATGAACTGGCCCAGGCACCGTTGCTGTTTGAGCTTGACCTCGACGTCGTGCTACAACGCCCCGTGCCCGTGTTTGAAGCTGTCAGCAAGCTCCAGCCAGTCGAGCGCGACATCGCCGTCATCGTGGCTGAAAGCACAACCCATGCAGCGCTGATGGAGGCCATCCACGCTTCCGCCAACAAGGGCCTGCTCAAGGGCGCAACCCTGTTTGACGTTTACAGGCCGCAGGCTGGCAATGCAAGCCTGCAACAGGGCGAAAAAAGCCTGGCCGTGCGTTTGGTGCTTTCCAGCGAGGCCGCTACACTGACCGAAGAGGACATCGAGGGCGTCGTGCAGGCGGTGGTCACCAGCCTTCAAACGAAGCTGCAAGCGCGCCTCAGGGCATGAAGGCCTGACGGCAAAACAGCAGTCGCCGCAGGCCCCAAAAAACAGCCATCCGGAGGAGATAGATCAATGGAATTTTCGATTGAAAGCCTTGAAACGCCAGCGCTCACCAAGGCGCATCTGGCAGAGTTGCTGTTTGAGCAGATTGGCCTGAACAAGCGCGAGTCCAAGGACATGATCGACGCTTTTTTTGACCTCATCTCCGACAGCCTCGTTGACGGCAACGACGTCAAGATCTCCGGCTTTGGCAACTTCCAGATCCGTACCAAGGCCCCCCGGCCAGGCCGCAACCCCCGCACCGGTGAGGCCATTCCCATCGAAGCACGCCGCGTGGTCACCTTCCACGCCAGCCACAAGCTCAAGGACCAGATCCAGGCCAACGGTGCTGGGTTGACTGAATCTGCCGACTGAATAGCTGGCATTTCGTCGCCTCCTGCCTCTGGCGCCGCATTCTGTCTGTTCGGCAATCTGTCAGAAGATGTTAGTTTTGTGACGGCGCAACACATTTCAAAAAAACGCTCCAACTCTTTGCGCTAAGTTTCGACTTAGAGTAGATTTGGAGGTTTCCCCTTTAGT
>JAZKCB010000220.1:0-4943 GCA_040388335.1 Pseudomonadota bacterium
CTCTACCAACTGAGCTACTCCCGCGTTTACAGCCTCGAATTATAGCGTACTTTTTACGCTCTACGCAAGGCTTGCAAAAAAACTTCAATGTTTTACTGTTCCCGAAGCATCTGCAGGTGCGACCACTGCAGGCGCCGCCGCGGCTGCCGTCGCCAGTGCAACCTCTTCATCCGTCAGTGGAACAGGCAGACGCTCAAGCGCCACCTTCAGCACCTGGTCAATCCATTTCACGGGAATGATCTCCAGCCCGTTCTTGACGTTGTCTGGAATCTCCTGCAAGTCCTTGGCGTTTTCTTCTGGAATCAGCACGGTCTTGATACCGCCACGCAACGCCGCAAGCAATTTCTCTTTCAGGCCACCGATGGCAGTCACTTCACCACGCAGTGTGATCTCGCCGGTCATCGCCACATCGCCGCGCACGGGGATGCCCGTCATCGCTGAAACAAATGCGGTGGTCATCGCAGCGCCTGCACTGGGGCCATCTTTCGGTGTCGCACCATCCGGCACGTGGATGTGAATGTCACGCTTCTCGAACATCTCATCCTTGATACCCAACACCTTCGAGCGGCTGCGCACCACGGTGCGTGCGGCTTCAACGGACTCCTTCATCACATCACCCAGCGAACCGGTGCGCGTGATCACGCCTTTGCCCGGCATCATCGCGGCTTCAATGGTGAGCAGGTCACCACCGACTTCCGTCCAGGCCAGACCCACCACCTGGCCCACCTGGTTCTGCTGCTCGGCACGGCCGTAATTGAACTTGCGGACACCCAGAAATTCATTGAGATTGTCCGGCGTCACCACGACTTGCGGTGTCATCTTCTTGAGCTGGATGCCCTTGATGACCTTGCGGCAGATCTTGGACAGTTCACGCTCCAACGAACGCACACCGGCTTCACGTGTGTAGTAACGCACGATGTCGCGCACCGCCTGCTCCTGCACTTCAAGTTCTTCAGGCTTGACGCCGTTGTTCTTGACCTGCTTGGGCAGCAAATAGCGCATTGCAATGCTGGTCTTTTCGTCTTCGGTGTAACCCGAGAGACGAATGACCTCCATGCGGTCCAGCAGCGCCGGTGGAATGTTCATCGAGTTGGACGTTGCCACAAACATGACATCGCTCAAATCGAAATCAACCTCAACGTAATGATCGCCGAAGGTATGGTTTTGCTCGGGGTCGAGCACTTCAAGAAGCGCGCTTGAGGGATCGCCCCGGAAGTCGGTGCCCAGCTTGTCGATTTCGTCCAGCAGGAACAGCGGGTTGCGTGTGCCGGCCTTCGACAGGCTCTGCAACACCTTGCCCGGCAACGCGCCGATATAGGTGCGACGGTGTCCACGGATCTCGGCTTCATCGCGCATGCCACCCAGGGCCATGCGCACATACTTGCGGCCGGTTGCCTTGGCAATCGACTGGCCGAGCGAGGTCTTGCCAACACCAGGGGGGCCGACCAGGCACAGGATAGGCGCCTTGAGCTTGTCAACGCGTTGCTGGACCGCGAGGTACTCAACAATGCGGTCCTTGACCTTTTCCAGGCCGTAGTGGTCTTCGTTGAGAACGTTCTCGGCATTGATCAGGTCATGCTTGATCTTGGTCTTCTTGGCCCATGGCAGGCCTGTCAGCACCTCGATGTAGGTGCGCACAACAGTGGCTTCAGCCGACATGGGCGACATGAGCTTGAGTTTTTTCAGTTCGCTGTCGGCCTTCTTGCGCGCTTCCTTGGGCATCTTGGCAGACTTGATCTTTTTCTCGATCTCTTCAATGTCTGCGCCCTCTTCGCCTTCGCCCAGTTCCTTCTGGATGGCCTTGACCTGCTCGTTCAGATAGAAGTCGCGCTGGTTTTTCTCCATCTGCCGTTTGACGCGGCCGCGAATCTTCTTGTCGACATTCAGGATGTCAACTTCACGCTCCAGCTGTTCGTAGAGGTTTTCCAGGCGCTCCTTCACACCCGCGAGGTCAAGAATGACCTGCTTGGCATCAAGCTTGAGCGGCAGGTGCGCAGCAATGGTGTCGGCCAGGCGGCCAGCATCGTCGATGCTTGAGATCGAGGTGAGGATTTCAGGCGGGATTTTTTTATTCAGTTTGACGTAATGGTCGAACTGCTGCATCACCGCGCGGCGCAGGGCTTCGATCTCACTGGTCTTGTCGGCCGCAATAACGATGGCTTCAATCGGCGTCACATCGGCGGTGAAGTGATTTTCACCGTCTTCGATCTTGTTGACGGTTGCACGTTGCTGGCCCTCGACCAGCACCTTCACGGTACCGTCCGGCAGCTTGAGCAATTGAAGGATGGTGGCCACGCAACCAACCTCGAACATGTCTTCAACCGAAGGCTCGTCCTTGGCCGCAGCTTTTTGCGCCACCAGCATGATGCGGCGTTCGGCTTCCATCGCCGACTCCAGCGCCTTGATGCTCTTGGGGCGGCCGACGAACAGGGGGATCACCATGTGCGGGAACACGACCACATCGCGCAGCGGCAGCAGGGGCAGGTCCAGGGGGGTGGAAGGCAATGAAGTTTGTCCGGACATATAACCCTTAAAAACAAGCCCCGAAACGAGAATTCAGGGCCAGGCTAAACACAGTAACTTCGGAAATGGGGAGGAATCGCAGTTTTTCAACGGCTCAGATCACCTCACCCTACCTTTGCTCAGGCTTTTTTCGCTGCTTCGTGATACACCAGCAGCGGTGCCTTGTTTTCTTCAATTGTGGACTCGTCCACAACAACCTTGTTCACATTGCTGGCATTTGGCAAATCGAACATGGTGTCAATCAGCGACTGCTCAAGAATCGAGCGTAAACCGCGTGCGCCGGTCTTGCGGGCCAGCGCCTTGCGGGCAATAGCTTTGAGCGCGGATGGGCGGATTTCAAGGTCCACACCTTCCATCGCCAGCAACTTGCTGAACTGCTTGACCACCGCATTTTTCGGCTCGGTCAGGATCTGCACCAAAGCGTCTTCCGTCAGTTCAGCCAGTGTGGCCACCACAGGCATGCGGCCCACCAATTCAGGAATCAGGCCGAACTTGATCAGGTCTTCAGGCTCGACGTCCTTGAACGATTCGGTCAGGCTGCGAGCTTTCTTGCTTTTGACGGCGGCACCAAAACCAATACCCGAGGATTCGGTGCGGCTCTCAATGACCTTTTCAAGCCCGGAGAACGCGCCGCCACAGATGAACAGGATGTTGGTGGTATCGACCTGCAGAAAATCCTGGTTTGGGTGCTTGCGGCCGCCCTGCGGAGGCACGGACGCCATCGTGCCTTCAATCAGCTTGAGCAGCGCCTGCTGCACGCCCTCACCAGACACGTCACGCGTGATGGAGGGGTTGTCGGACTTGCGTGAAATCTTGTCGATTTCATCGATGTAAACGATACCTTGCTGCGCACGTTCGACTTCATAGTTGCAGCTCTGCAGCAGCTTCTGGATGATGTTTTCAACGTCCTCGCCCACATAACCGGCTTCGGTCAGCGTGGTGGCGTCTGCCATCACAAAAGGCACATTCAGCGTGCGCGCCAGCGTCTGGGCGAGCAGCGTCTTGCCGGAGCCTGTCGGGCCTATCAGCAGGATGTTGCTCTTGGTGAGCTCGACCTCGTCCTTCTTGGCCTTTTCCTTGTGGCGCAGACGCTTGTAGTGGTTGTAGACAGCTACAGCCAGCGTGCGTTTTGCAGGTTCCTGGCCGATGACATAACCGTCAAGCGTGGCCTTGATTTCAAGCGGGGTCGGAAGGTCTGTACGGGTTTCGCGGACATCTTCGCCGGCGGGCAACTCATCACGGATGATTTCGTTGCAGAGGTCTATGCATTCATCACAGATAAAGACCGATGGTCCAGCGATCAGTTTTTTGACTTCGTGCTGGCTTTTGCCGCAGAAAGAACAATACAGAGTCTTTTCACTGGAGGAGCCTTTTTTTTCGGCCATTGCGGGGGTGCCTTTAAAAAGAAAACTGTTCGCTAATGATAACCAAATAAAAAAGGCGCTTTCTGTTGCAGAAAACGCCCTTTTTCAGGTCATTAACGCGTTTAAAACACTTATGGACGCTTGGAGATCACCTCGTCGACCACACCATAAGTCTTGGCTTCGTCGGCAAACATGAAATAGTCGCGCTCGGTATCGCGCTCGATCTTTTCGATCGTCTGGCCGGTGTTGGCCGCCAGGATGCGGTTGAGCTGGTCACGCGTTTTCAGGATGTCCTTCGCGTGGATCTCGATGTCGCTCGCCTGACCCTGCGCGCCGCCGGACGGCTGGTGAATCATGACGCGGGAGTTGGGCAGCGAGAAGCGTTTGCCCTTGGTGCCAGCTGCGAGCAAAAACGCGCCCATGCTGGCCGCCATGCCCACGCACAGCGTCGACACATCGGGCTTGATGAACTTCATGGTGTCGTAAATCGCCATGCCTGCAGTGACGGAGCCGCCGGGGGAGTTGATATAGAAAGAAATGTCCTTGTCCGGGTTTTCGCTTTCCAGAAACAGCAACTGCGCCACCACCAGGTTGGCGGTTTGGTCATTGACCGGCCCGACCAGGAAAATGACGCGCTCTTTCAGAAGGCGTGAATAAATGTCGTAGGAACGCTCGCCGCGACCCGACTGCTCGATGACCATGGGAACCATGCCCAAACCCTGGGTTTCAAGGGAACCTGCTTGCGCACCGCCGAAAATACTGTTTCTGACCATTGTTTTCTCCAGAGAAGCTGGGATAGCTTGTGATTTGCTTGGGATCTAAAGGCTACTGTAACCAAAAAGAAATGGGGCTTGTGCGCCGGACTTCAAGCCGCGCACAAACCCCAATTTTTTCAAAGGCGGCAGCAGGTCAGTTCTGGGCCATCAGGTCGTCGAAAGACACCGACTTCTCATTGACTTTGGCTTTGGACAGCACGTAGTCGGTCACGTTGTTTTCGATCACAACCGCCTCGACTTCAGCCATGCGGCGGTTGTCGCTCAGGTACCAGCGCACCAC